>NZ_CP023865.1:8055000-8287152 GCF_003711105.1 Actinoplanes teichomyceticus ATCC 31121 | reverse complement strand
GCCCAGGTCGACCTGATCGGCCACCGCCGCGCCACCCCCATCGCCACCGACCCCGGTGGACCTTGTGTCCGGCCTTCCGTCTGTGCCTGTCGGCGCCCGTGCAGGCCGCCGATCGGCTCCCCCCAACCCAGCACAGTCAACGCGCTGAACACGCACGGCGCCACCGGCTATCCACAGGTTATCCACAACCCGTGGCAATGCCGATGGCGCTCCCGGCCGGATGGTCGGCAGATTCACCGGAGCCTGTAGCGGCGCGGGCTTAAAACAGGCTCACCGTGGCGAACGATCCACCTGCTTGTCCGGTTTTGGCCGCCGCTTCGCGGTATGCGAACGGCCGGGTAAGACCAGCAACCGCGCACGCTAACAGCGCTTACCTCGGGACTACAACCGCTGTCCGGACCATCCCCCGCCCGTCCGCGGGAAAAGATTCACTTTGTACGCGGAAAGACCAGGTGATGCTCCGGGGTTCGTGCATGTCGGCGTGCCGACCCAGGATATGGTTGACCGCTGCAACCGCCCTGCGTAGGGTTGAGCGGTTGCTCCGCCGCGCTCTGCTAAAGTGGCGTCTTGCAGCGGATGCCCCCTGACGTAGTTGAAGACGGAGTTCTGACGTGAGCAAGCGCACCTACCAGCCGAACAACCGCCGGCGCGCCAAGACCCACGGCTTCCGGCTGCGCATGCGCACCCGTGCCGGTCGCGCCATCCTTTCTGCCCGCCGCTCCAAGGGCCGCGACAAGCTGTCGGCCTGAGCCGGCGCTTAGTCGGGTCGGAATGCCCAGGTAGTCGTGCTGGCCGCGGCGCAACGACTGCGGCGTAGCGCGGACTTCGCCGCAGCGATTCGCGGTGGTCGTCGCGCTGGTCGCGGGACCCTGGTCGTTCACCTGCTTATCGAGGAGCCGGCGCACGCCTCCACGGCGCGCGCCGGCTTCGTCGTATCCAAAGCCGTGGGTAACGCGGTGGTGCGGAACAAGGTCCGGCGCCGGCTGCGGCACCTGGTCCGGCCGTTGCTCGCCGACCTGCCGCCGGGAACCTCGCTGGTGGTGCGGGCCCTGCCGCCGTCCGCCCAGGCCGGGTACGCCGAACTGGCCACCGATCTGGAGGGGGCGCTCGCGGCGGCGCGCCGTCCCCGGCGGCCGCGATGAGCCTGGCTGCCCGGCTCCTGACCGCCGTCGTCGTCGCGTACCGTCGATACTTGAGCCCGGCGCTGCCGGCTCGCTGTCGGTTCCATCCCTCGTGCAGTGTGTACGCGCAGGAGGCGCTGGCGCGGCACGGCGCCCTACGGGGGACGGGCCTGGCGGTCTGGCGGCTCCTGCGATGTCATCCCTTCCACCCTGGCGGGTACGACCCGGTGCCTGACCCGATCCGTCACCGTCCTGCCGATGTGACTGGAGCTTAGATTGAGTCTCGACTGGATCTACTACGCCATTTCGTGGATCCTCCTGCGCTGGCATGCCCTCTGGGACGCGGTCGGCGTTCCCGACAGCCGTGTGCTCGGTACGAACTGGGCCTGGGTCCTTTCGATCTTCTTCCTGGTGGTGACGCTGCGCGTCATCCTCTTCCCGGTCTTCGTCAAGCAGATCAAGAGCCAGCGCGCCATGCAGGCCCTGCAGCCCAAGGTCAAGGCGCTGCAGGAGAAGCACAAGGGTGACCGGGAGACGCTCCAGAAAGAGATGATGGAGCTGTACCGCACCGAGAAGGCGAACCCGCTGATGGGCTGCCTTCCGATGCTGCTGCAGATCCCGGTGTTCCTCGGTCTGTTCCACGTGCTGAAGCACCTTGACCCGAACATCTCGGACAGATACAAGGTGCTTTACGGCTGGTCGCTCGAACAGTTCAACAGCGCGTCCGCGGCGCGCCTGTTCAACGCGCCGATCAGCGCCAAGTTCGGTTCGACCGACGCGGAGCTGGCCAACCTCGGCGCGAACGGCACCACGGTCAAGGTCCTGGCCGCCGTGCTGATCCTGCTGATGATGACCACCACGTTCCTGACCAGCCGCCAGATGATCCTGAAGACCGGCTGGGCCGAGGACCCGCAGCAGAAGATGGTGCAGCGGCTGATGCTCTACGGCATCCCGTTCTCGCTGCTGATCTCCGGTGCGCTGTTCCCAATCGGTGTGGTCATCTACTGGGTGACGAACAACCTGTTCACCCTGGCGCAGCAGCAGTGGGTGCTGCGCAAGTTCCCGCCGCCGCAGATGGCCGGCGGCAAGGGCGGCTCGACCGCCCGCCCGGCCAGGACCACCGCCGGTGACGGCAAGACGAAGAGCCCGGTGCAGCCCGGTCGTTCCGGTGGCCTGTTCGGCCGCAAGAACGCCGTCGAGGAGCCGGCGGCGCCGGTGGTGGACACCAAGGCGCTGGCTCCCAAGCCCGGCGCCAAACCGGTGAACCCGAAGAAGGGCGCCCGCCCGGCGAACAAACCCAAGGGATGATCGCTGCGCGAGGCCCGGCACGCGTGGGCCTCGCGCGCTCCCCTTGCTACAGACCTCCCCGCGACACGTACGCATGTCGGCGGCGCGGGAAACAGCGGACCGATCTCGGTCCGGCCCGAGTGACAACGGAGATGAGACCGTGACCGACACCAGTACTCCCCCTGCTTCCGACTCATCCGCGGAGGCCACCGCAGCTGTGGAAGCCGCCGCCGAGTCCGGCGCGGAGGCGAAGAAGTCGGAGAGTGCCGCCTCGGACGGCGACCTGTTCCGGCAGAGCGAGATCGCCGCGGACTACGTCGAGGGTCTGCTGGACATCCTCGACTACGACGGTGACATCGACGAGCTGGTCTCCGCCGGCCGCCCGATGGTCGAGGTGGTCGGCGGCCGGCTGCAGCCGCTGGTCGGCCAGCGGGGCGCCACCCTGGAGGCGCTGCAGGAGCTGACCCGCCTGGCGATCTTCCGGGCCACCGGATCGCCGAGCCGGCTGCTGCTCGACATCGGCGGCTACCGCGCGACCCGGCGCAAGGAGCTCGCCGCGGTGGCACGCAACGCCGTCGAGAAGGTCAAGGAGCACGGCGAGCCGGTCCGCCTGGAGCCGATGTCGGCCTTCGAGCGCAAGTGCGTGCACGACGTGGTCAACGCGATTCCGGGCGTGCAGAGCGAGTCCGAGGGCGTGGAGCCGAGCCGGCGCATCGTGGTTCGCGTGGCGGAGTGAGATGACCGACCCACGCTTCGGCGCGGGTGACCTCGGCCCGGGCGGCACAGCGCCCGGGCCGTCGTCTTTCCCCGCCCCCACCGGACGGTCCGACGAGCCTTCGCCGGCGAGCGGATCCGGTTCGTCCACCGATTCCCTTCCGGTCGCCCGGGGCCGGTCCGCTGGATCCGCCGCGGAAGCCGGGGACTCCTCCGCCGAGTCCCCGGCTTCCGCGACCGTCGACGTCAGCGACATCGCGCAGCCCCCGGCCGAGCTCGCTGCCGTGGCGACCGAGGTGTTCGGTGACCGCTTGGCGCTGGCCGGGCGGTTCGCCCGGCTGCTCGCGACCGAGGGCGTCGTGCGCGGTCTGATCGGTCCGCGGGAGACGCCGCGGCTCTGGGACCGGCACCTGGTCAACTGTGGGGTTGTCGCCTCTCTGTTCCCTATCGGCGCATCCGTCGTCGACGTCGGTTCCGGTGCCGGTTTGCCCGGTATCGTGCTGGCTGTGGCCCGGCCAGATCTTGGCATCACCCTGGTCGAGCCCATGGCCCGTCGGACCGCCTTCCTGACCGAGGCGGTCGACGAGCTCGGTCTGGACAACGTCACGGTCCTGCGCGGCCGGGCTGAAGAGGTGATCGGCGAGGCCGGTGGCGCCGACATCGTCACCGCTCGGGCCGTGGCGCCGCTGGATCGGCTGGCTGGCTGGTGCCTGCCGCTCGCCAGGGTCGGTGGCCGGCTGCTGGCGCTCAAGGGGGCGTCGGCGGCGGAGGAGATCGGTGAGCACCGTCTCGCGATCGAACGACTCGGCGGCGGGGAGCCGGCGATCCGGCTCTGTGGGTCCGGGCTGATCGATCCGCCGGTGACGATCGTGGAGATCGTCAAGGACCGGGAGGTGGAGTCCCGGCGCGGCCCGGGTGGCCGTTCCGGTGCGAGCCGGGGCGGCCGGTCCGGCGCGCGGCAGCCGGGTGGCGGATCCGATCAGCGCGGTGACGGCGGCCGGCCCGGGCGCGACGGGGGCCGCGCCGGGCGCGAGCGCCGCGGCGGCGGACGGGGGAATACACGGAGGGGATAGATGGCCAGACGGGGTGCGAGGAAGCGGCATGCGCGCAGGGCGCGCCCCGCGCCATCAAAGACCTCCTACGTACGACCTGAGCCCGCCGCCGTGCCCGACGTCCCGGGCGTCTCGGGCGCCGAGCGGGCTCCGGCACCGAATCCGCTGGACACGGGAGCGGGTGTGCGGGCCCAGGAACCGTCCTCCCTGTCCCCGGTGCCCGTCGAGCCGGTGGCAGCGGAGGACGATGTTTCACGGGAAACGGTGGTCGGCACTGCCCCTGAGGGTGAATTCAGTCGGCCCGAGGTGGGCGACGGCCGTACCGGAATGGAGTGTCTCGACGAGTGCGGCGGGCCGCGCGATGACCGGGACCATCGCGGTGTGGGCGGGTATGGCGGCACTTTACGCCTTGTGTCGGGCGTGATGGTCTTTGTAGAGCCGCCGGAGGGCGATGACCCGACGTTGCGCACGACTCATCCTGTGCACGGGAATGGCAACGCTCGCCCGACAGCCGTAGGCTGGCCAGGCGTCGATAGTGTGGACCGGATCTCTCCCGCCGGAACGCACGTTTCGCCGGCCGACCCGTTCCTAGCCAACAGGGATAAAGCGGTGCATGAGTACGGTGTTTCACGTGAAACCGAGTCGCCTCTCGACCGGCCGTCGGGAGTGAACGCGGGCGGCCTGAACGCTGGTGAGCAGGGGGTCCCGCTGCCCCGGCCGGGCGGATACGGTGCCTCGCCCTCCGGCAGCTATGGGTACGGCCGGGCCGTGCCGCCGCGTTCCGATGACTTCCGCGGCCCGGCACCGGCGCCCCGGTCGGTACCTCCGGGCGTCGGACAGCCGGCCGCGGCACCGGCTCCCGCCGTATCCGCCTCCGGTGTCCCCACTTCTGGCGCCTCCGTTCAACCCGACGAGCATGTTTCACGTGAAACGCCGAGCGTGGATGAGGACGATCCGCCCCTGGCCATGGAAGCGTTGCGAGCTGTGCAGATCCTCAACCCGAGCGGCGAGATCATCATGCCGCGCCCGGACCATCCCCGGGTGATTTGTGTCGCCAATCAAAAGGGCGGCGTCGGGAAGACGACCACCACGGTCAACCTGGCGGTGGCCCTCGCGCTCCACGGCAACCGGGTGCTGGTGGTCGACCTGGACCCGCAGGGCAACGCGTCCACCGGACTCAACGTGCCGCACCACGCCGGCGTGCCGGACGTGTACGACTGCCTGATCGACAACGTTCCGCTGGCGGAGGTTGCGCAGGGCGTCGAGGGCATTCCGAACCTGTTCTGCGTGCCGGCCACCATCGACCTCGCCGGTGCGGAGATCGAACTGGTCTCCGTGGTGGCTCGTGAGTCCCGGCTGGCGCGAGCAATCGCCGGGCACCCGGAGAAGTTCGATTACGTCTTCATCGACTGCCCGCCGTCGCTCGGTCTGCTGACCGTCAACGCGCTCTGCGCGGCGCAGGAGGTGCTGATCCCGATCCAGTGTGAGTACTACGCGCTTGAGGGTCTGAATCAGCTGATCAACAACATCAACCTGGTACGTCAGCACCTGAACCCGACCCTGGACGTCTCGACGATCCTGCTGACCATGTACGACCGGCGTACCCGGCTGGCCGACGCGGTCGAGCAGGACGTGCGGAACCACTTCGGGGCCAAGGTCCTGAACGCGGTCATTCCCCGTAACGTGCGGGTGTCGGAGGCTCCGAGCTACGGCCAATCGGTGATGACCTACGATCCGGGATCAAGGGGCGCAACGAGCTACTTCGAGGCTGCCCTGGAGATCGCGATGCGTGGGGTCAACACGGGAGGCACGGCATGAAGAACCGTCCGCGGGGTGGCTTGGGCCGTGGCCTGGGCGCGCTGATCCCCACGGCGCCTGCCGTCGAGCCGGTGGAGCACACCCCGGACGTCACTCCCGAGCCGGCCGTCCCGGCACCCCCGGTGGCGGTCGCGGTGACCGCCGACGGGCTACCGACGGCCGCGCCGCAGGTCCCGTCGGCACCCGCGTCGGCGCCCGCCCCGGCCGCGGTGTCCGGCGACGACCTCGCCCCGGTGCCCGGCGCGCGCTTCGCCGAACTGCCGGTGTCGTCGATCGAGCCCAACGCCAAGCAGCCGCGGCACGTCTTCGACGAGGAGGCGCTGGAGGAACTGAAGACCTCGATCCAGGAGGTCGGGTTCCTCCAGCCGATCGTGGTCCGCGATCTCGGCGACGGGCGGTACGAACTGGTCATGGGCGAGCGCCGGTGGCGTGCCGCCCAAGCCGTGGGCAGGGAGACGATCCCGGCCATCGTCCGGGACACACCCGACGACGCGATGCTCCGGGACGCGCTCCTCGAGAACATCCACCGCGCCAATCTCAACCCGCTCGAAGAGGCGGCCGCCTACTCCCAGCTCCTTGAGGAGTTCGGGGTCTCACACGAGGAACTGGCCCGGCGGATCGGGCGCAGCCGCCCGCAGATCTCGAACACGATACGGCTGATGAACCTGCCGGCGCCGGTCCAGCGCCGGGTCGCGGCCGGCGTGCTGTCGGCGGGGCACGCTCGGGCGTTGCTCGGACTCGACGGGGCCGAAGCGCAGGAGGAGCTCGCCGGGCGGATCGTCCGGGAGGGACTTTCCGTCCGGGCGACCGAGGAGATCGTTCAGCTGGCGCAGCAGGACGGCCCCGTCAAGAAGGCGGCCCCGACCCGGCGCGCCAAGGTGCACGCGCCCGCGCTGAACGATCTGGCGGAGCGGCTGTCCGACCGGTTCGACACCCGGGTGAAGGTGGACATCGGACGGAACAAAGGCAAGATCACGATCGAGTTCGCGACCGTGGACGATCTGGAGCGGATCGTGGGCATGATCGGGGTTGAGGACGAGGGGGCTCGCTCCGCGGGTGAGGAGTGAGGTCCTCCGGGTCTCCGACTGCTTGAGACGAGGGCGGCACACGCTGGGACGTGTGCCGCCCTCAGGTTTTGGTTCTGTCAGAGCCATTCTCCTGGCATTTCGGCAGCGGCCCCGGTGGAGTTTTCGCTGGGCGATTGGTGGTCCCGGGGGTCGGGCTGCTACTGGGTGCTGTTGTCTTCCGGGGGCGAGTCGGTATGCCATGTGGCTGCCGCGCGGCCTGGCCGGCAGGTCGCGGGCGGGATGGTGTCCTGATCCTGAGATCGGGGTGCGTTGCCTTATCGAGCGCCGACTGTGCGGCGAGCCGGTCCGAATGCGCGGCCTGGAGCTATCGTTAATCACTTTCGCATTTCGCCCGCATGGTGACATTCTCTCGAGCCCCGCATGGTGACATTCAGTCGAGCGTGGCGTCGCTTCTCTCGGTGCAGTGTCGCGGGGAGAAGGCGACAGCTGGCGGTGGATCGTTCCGGACTTCCGGCGACCGAGAATCATTCGTAGCGGTGGTGCGGATGCGGTTTCAGACTGCCGTACTCGGTCGGCTCGTCGGGCTTTTGGATCCGCCCCGTCCGAACGGCCATGCGATCGGCGAAAGTCGCTGCTCTCGGAACTCGTGGTGCGCAGGCGTGTCAACGAGATCGTCAGACAATGCAGGGCGATGATGTCGCTTCGGCGCGACTCGGGCGACGGTAAAGCGATGCGTTTCGTAGCGCGGTAGGCCGAGCCTCATGCGACTCAAGGAAGCCGGGACGACCGCGGGCTCGGGCTGGCGAAGCGCCCGGGAGTGTGCGAATGAGCCGGGGGCATTCTGGGTGACTCCAGGCGGCTCGGAAGTCGGTGCGCGGGTGACGTTCCATGCTGGGTTGGGCATGACGTCGCTGAGCTCGGCGCGAGGGTCGTCCGATTCAGGTTGTCGACGTGGCCGGCTCGGCTGGGCCCAGGGCCCCGGCTGGGCCCAGGTATGCCGCCGCGCTGATCATTGAGCCGCCCGTTCGAGGGGTGGGCGGTCTGTCGACCGGCGGGGGCGTTCCATACGTCAGGTGGAGCGCGTGGCTCGGCGATGACCGCGTGGTTGGCGCTGGGACCAAGCGGGGCGGGATGGTCGCCGCGCCGGACGTGACATTCTCCGGAGCGTCGGCGCGGGGGCGTCCCGTCGCGGTCCGCTTCTGGTGGCGGCGGAGACGTTGCCGGCATCCAAGGACGCCGGGTGCTTCGGAAGCCGTCGCACCGTTTCACGTGAAACGGTGCCGTTTCATCGTACGTAGGGATGCCGTACGACGGCCCGGTTGTCTTGGACTGAGGGCTTGGGTGGGGAGATGGCGGCGAAGAGGCCTGCTACGGGGTTGGACCGCAGACAGCGGGTCGGCCTGTTTAGAGGTGATACGACTTGAGGTAGCCGGATGACGTTCTCCAGCTCTCGTCCACCGTGTGCCCTCTGCTTTTGGATCATCGCTGACGTAGGAACGGGATGGATGGCTGGGTCACCAGGTACCACCGCCTAGCCGACGTTGGTTAGACGCGTGTGAGGTGCTCGGCGCAGTGGAGTGGTGGACGTGCGTTGGTCTCGCTTCGGCGGGAGTGTCCCGGCAGGCCAACTGCCGAGCTGTCTGACTCGGACGGGAGCGAGTCGAGGCGCAAAGCCTGCCCCACCCCGCTATCCGGAACTGTTGATCGAGGCTTCAAGACCACCGGAGATCGAATCGTCAACCGGTGTGAGGGACGTGCCGACCTATGGACCAGCTGCCGTGTATGTCGAGAGCAGGATGGCGCTGCCGCCGCTCATCTGGATTGCGCCATGTCGGTTGCCCCGATATGCCGACTGGCTTGGTCAGCTGATCCGCTATGCCGACTGGTTCTACTAGCTTTACCCGCTATGCCGTTGGCGTCGATGCCATTCGACCCCTATGCCAGCTGGCCCGCTAGCCCGCCAACCCTCATGCTGGCTAGCGCCTGCCAGCCCGCATGCTGACTAGCCCGCCTGCCTGCCGGCGTGTCCGCCGACCCGCCTGCCTGTCCGTCGGCCTACCGGTCGCGCGCCCGCCTGCCGTCGGCCTGCCCGCCTGTCCGTCGGCCTGTCAGTCGGCGCGCCCGCCTGCTTGCCGGTCTGCCAGCTGGCGCGCCCGCCTGCCCGTCGGTCAGGGTGCGCCTGCCAGACGGCCAGTCAGCCAGACGGCCAGCCGGTCGGCAGACCCGCTATGTGGAGTCTCTTGGGAAGCGGGCAGCCTGGTCTATCAGCAGGCGGCCTGGTCTGCCGGTCTGCACGCTCAGCCCCCGGGCCTTCGTCCGGTTCGCGGCGTCGATCTCGGCTGGACTCTCACTTCCAAGCGACGCCCTTGGCCCACGATCTAGTGGTTGATCGTCACCGCGTCGGACCTCAAGCGAAGTAGGCGACCTACCGGGCCGGATCGGATGGCAAGCCGCGTGGGTTGGGCCGATGGTCTCCGTACGCGAATGCTGGTGGGCTGGGGAGATCATTTCCACGGGCGTGGGAGCACGTCTCTCGGGGCCCGCCGGGCTTCCTGCATGCCGCCATGCCGGGCTGGATGGGCCAAGGCGTAGTGACGTTGAGTATGGGTGAACACCACTATCCACAGCCTGTGTGCTGTGACTGTTGAACGCCGCGGTGACTCCCGTTTCACGTGAAACGCTGCCGATGCGCCAGCGGTAGTCCACCGCGCTATCCACAGGGTGCACAAGCGTTCTACGTCGCGTTTCACGTGAAACGGCGCGGCCTGTGGATAACTCCTGTGGATAACTTGGGGATCGGTGTGTGGATGGTCGCATGCTGAATGTTGTCGACATCTTCGGGCGCTGCGTCGGAGCCCGCGGGTCGGATACCGGTCGGCTGGCGACGGCAGAGCGAACTCACCTCAACACCGACGGCAAGCTCGCCGGCGACGGTGGTGGGGAGTCCAGTGGGGCTGCGCGACTCAGGCTGTCAGGCACAGCCAACCTCGGGTCACATGGATTACGGCATTCGGTCGTGACCGTGGCGACGAGGGCTTATCGCTGCGGAAGCGTCCGCATGCTCCCTAGCCGCGTAGGGCTCATATCGCAGGAGCGGTGATGGGCCGGTACAGGATCCAACGCGCGGCGGGTGCGCGGAGTGTCGTGGTCGGCGGGCCTATGCGGCAACGGTGAGAGAGTGACCTTGGGACGGCACAGCTGCACCGGCATCCACTGCAACAGTCGCCTGTTGAGCGATATCGCGGGCGGCGTCCGAGTCGAGACGGCAGAGCAGCAACTCCATGAAGCATCGCACGGTGAGCGGGATGCTGAACCGACGGGATGGTGAAGTAGCCATCAAGATGCGCGCCAGTTGGATGGCGAGGTAGCGGTTCGAGACGCGCCAGCGGGGCGGCGGGCAGCGGCTCGGCGGGTAGTTGGATCGGCGCGAAAATCGATGTGCGCCGAGGGATCGCGGTCTCAGGCCGCACGGGGCTGTGGATCTTCCCGTGGACGGCGTTTCCGCCGGCGCACGGCGCCGAGCCGGTCGCCGAGACCGAGGCCCGGCACCAGAGGCGGGTGGCGGTGACGACGCGGGGAGGACCAGGCGCGTGCCGCCACGCGACGTGGCGGTTTGGCGGGGCACTCGGACTGCGACGTGGCGGTCCGGCGGGGTGGCTGGATTGCGACCTGGCGGTCCGGCGAGGTAGCCGGATTGCGACCTGGCGGTCCGGCGAGGTAGCCGGATTGCGACGTGACGGTCCGGTGGACGGCGGCCCGGCGGAGCGGCGAGGCTGATGGGCGCTGCGACCACAAGAAATGACGCGCCGAGGTGGTAGGCCGCCGCGACGAATAGGTTGGCCGCTGCGACACCAGATGACGCTTGGCACGCCACGGTCACTCCGGACAGAGAGATGGCGGTGACCGCGGACCGCCACGGAGCATGGCATGCCTTCAACGGCACGCGATGTCGGGCGGCCGCCACAGCTGCGAAGCGCGAGCACGACAGCACAGCGGCGTAGACGTCGGGCACAAGCGGCCTGCCCGGCAGCCCAGGACAGCGTGACCGTGACGGTGCGGGAGCGCAGGACATCGGGACGGCGTGCGGCGCGGCGGCGAGTGAGACCACGGCGGCGCGCCGCAGGCGGCCTCGCGGCGGGCGGGATCACGGCGGCGCGCAGCGGGCGGGCTGACGGGGCGTGCGGTGGGCGTGCTTGCGGCAACGCGCGGCCGGCGCGCTTGCGGCAGTGCGCGGCTGGCGGCCTCGCAGCGGCGCGCAATGCGAACCGCGATGGTTGCCTGGCGGCGTCACGACGGCGCAGCGATGCAGTCGTCGCCCCAACAAAGTCGAGTCGGGACCGCTGAGAGCGTTCGATCTGGAGCCGACCGGAGCGTGGGACAGGGAATCGTGGGATCAGGAAAGCCGAATCGCGGGACGGCTGAAGCCCCGCAAGCGGGAGACGGCTCGATCGCTGGGCGGCGAGCCGGCCTGATCGCGAGAGGGCCCGATCGCGGGACGCCCTGCTCCTGGGACGGGCTGATCGCGGGACGTCCTGGCGCGGGACGGCGCGGTCGCGAGAGGGCCTGGTCGTGGGACGGCCTGGTCGCGGGACGGCACGAATCGTGGGATCAGGTGAGGATCGCCTGGAACCTTGCGGACCAGCAAGAGGGCCGGCCGGGATCGTAGGCCTCTGACGCAGCGGGATGGCGGACCGATGGGACTCGCAGCGTCCGAAAACAACCCCGGCCTGACCGACAGCCAGACCGGGCAACGCCGGGACGCCTGCGATGGACCATGGGCGGCTCGGCTCCTGCATGGCGAGCAGCGTGCCGTGAGCCAGGAACCGCCGAGGACCGCACCGGGACGGCACACGCCCCGCCCGCCTCGGAGCACGGTTGCAGGTCGACGCGCCGCCTTGGCGGAACGGAAAACGCTCAGCACAGCGTCGGTGCATGGGCGTGCACGACCACGACCCGGTCAGAACACAGGACCACCTCGATCCGCCACGCACGACGACGGACCCACCACCGACCCCGCCCCGCCCCACCCACCAGCCCACCCACGAAAACTCCCCGATCGTGCGAATTTGCCTCGGGACAACCCATCCTGACCTGGGCTAAGGTCACGTCGTGTCCGAGAACGCCGCCCCCTTGCCCGACTTCACCCGCTGGCCGTCGTTCCCGTTCGAGGGCGACATGCGGGTCAAGAAGCTCGCCCCGCCGGTGGAGGTGGAGCCGCCGCGCAGCGGCGAGGACGGTGCGGACTGTGTCGCCTGTGCCACGCCCGACGACGCGTACATCTGGGTCTCGGAGCGATGGCGGGTCCGGGCGATGGACCGGCCGACCGGTCTGCCGATGGTGTTGATCCTGGAGTGCCGGTCGCACCTCGACCTCGGCGATCTTCCGAATCTCCTCGCCGCCGAGCTGGGTGTGATGACGGTCCGGCTGGAGCGGGCCATCCGCTCACTCGACGGCGTGGCGCGGGTACACGTCAACCGCTGGGGCGACGGCTCGGCCCACCTGCACATGTGGTTCCTGGCCCGGCCCTACGGCCGGTTGCAGCTGCGCGGCACCTTCCTCTCGCTCTGGGACGACATCCTGCCCGTCATTCCCGAGCACCAGTGGCGGGAGAACCTGGCATTGGTGGCTGCCTGGCTGGCCGAGTTCGGCGGCCAGGCCAACGCCGAGCCGGCGCACATCCAGTGGGAGTCGCCGGCCACGCTCAACGTGCCGATGACCGGTGCCGACGAGCCGCGCGAGGAGGCGAAACGGCCGGCGACGCTGGGCGATGTCCAAGCCGCCGCCGCGGCGGCTGATTCCTGGGTACGCCACAGCGACGCCCCGACAGCCGGCAGCCCTCCCGGTGGGGCCGGCTGGGTTCCGCGTCAGCAGAGCCCTCACCCCCACCCGGAGGACGCGTCGTCCCGCTCGGGTGCCGCCGGGATGCCGGCCGGCGTTCCGGAGCGGGGCAGCGCCGAGCCCGATCCCGGGGTGTCGACGCCCGGAATCGGGAACGTCTCCGCCGAGCCACCGAAGCCGGTGACCGTCGATCACGGCGTCACCGGTACGGGAATCCTCAGCACGGGCAACACGGCAGCCGGCTCGGAAGACTCGGAGCGCTAGAGCGCACTCGGCTGTCGATCCCACGCAAGAGCGGGATTCCTCTCCCGCGGCGCCACCGGCCGAACGGCAGCGGCAGCTTCAGCGCGATGATCCGAAACCGGCGCGCCGAAGCCACCGAAGCACAAGGATCTCCGTTTCACGTGAAACGGGCCGGCTCCAGCGAACGCAGCCGACCGTTCCAGGAATCCCCGGCGGCATGACAGCTCCGTCATCAGCGCACGCGAACGCCCGCCTCACCGACCACCCATAGCCGGACCGGACCGCCCGCTCCACCAGCGCGGGCCCTAGCCCCGCCCGGTCGCCCGCTCCACCAACGCCCCCAGGACCGCCCCGAGATCCACCCCCGCCGCCTGCACCGCCAGCGGCAGCAGCGACGTCTCCGTCATCCCCGGCGAGACGCTGCACTCCAGCACGAACGGTTCCCCGTCCTCCGAGACGATCACGTCGATCCGGGACAGGTCCCGCAATCCGAGCGCCTGGTACGCCGCCAGCGCGGTCGACGACACCCGCTCGGCCACCGCCGGTGCGAGGCGGGCCGGCACGTGCCAGGTGGTCAGGCCGGCGGTGTACCGGGCGGCGTAGTCGTACACCCCGTCCCGGGGGACGATCTCGACGATCGGGAGGGTCTCCGGGCCGGTGCCCAGGTCGATGATCGACACGGCCACGCTGGTGCCGGGGATGTACCGCTCGACGAGCGCGGTCGAGTCGTACGCGAAGCAACCGACCATCGCGGCCGGCAGCGCCGCCGCGTCCTGGACCGCAGCGGCGCCCAGACCGGATCCGCCCTGGGCCGGCTTGACCATCAACGGCAGGCCGAGCCGATCCACGATCCGGTCCAGCACCGCCACCGCGCCCAGCTCGGAGAACCGGTCGTGGGGCAGCGCGACCCAGTCCGGCGTCGGAATGCCCTCCTCGCGCAGCCGGGCCTTGGCGGACGGCTTGTCCCAGGCGATCCGCGCGGTGCGGGCGTCGGCCCCGACGTACGGCACGCCGCACAGGTCGAGCACCCCGCGCAGCGAGCCGTCCTCGCCGGTCGCCCCGTGCAGGGCGATCACCACCGCGTCCGGCGGGTCGGCCTGCAACGCGGGCAGCAGCGAGACGTCGGCGTCGTGCAGCTCGGCGGTCATGCCGGTGGACCGGAGGGCGTCGACGATCCGGCGACCGGATCGGAGCGAGACGTCCCGCTCGTACGACAGACCGCCCGCCAACACCAGCACCCGCAACTCGTCCCGCGTACCCATAGGGGTGATCATGCCAAGTCCGGGCCTGGGGTGTCGGCGGTGGCCGGACCCCGGCGGCGGTGGGACGAGATGGTGGCGGAGCCACCGAAGACGGCTCGCATGGCGAGATCCTGCTCCATCACCCCGGACAGCCGGCGCACACCCTCGCGCAGCCGCTCCGGTGCCGAGAACGAGAAGTTCAGGCGCATGTTGCTCCGGCCGGTGCCGTCGGCGTAGAAGCCGGTTCCGGGGACGTAGGCGACCCGGGCCGCGATTGCCCGCGGCATCATCGCCTTCGAGTCCAGGCCCTCCGGCAGGGTGGCCCAGACGAACAGGCCGCCGGTCGGGCGGGTCCAGGTGGTGCCGGTCGGCATCAGGTCGTCGAGGGCGTCCAGCAGCGCGTCCCGGCGCTCCCGGTAGACCTCCCGGTACACCTTGATCTGCTCGCGCCACGGCATGGTGGACAGGTACTGGGTGACCGCGCCCTGGGCGAACGCGCTCGGGCACAGGATGTTCGCCTCGCTGGCCATCACCAGTTTCTCCCGCACCGCGTGCGGCGCCAGGATCCAGCCGACCCGCAGGCCGGGCGCGAAGGTCTTGGAGAAGGTGCTGCAGTAGAACACGCCGTCCCGGCGCCGGGCGCGCAGCGGCAGCGGGGCGTCGCCCTCGAAGGACAACATCCCGTACGGGTCATCCTCCACCACGAGCAGCCCGGCCCGCTCGCAGATGTCCAGCACCCGCTCGCGCCGCTCCTCGGAGAGGGTCACGCCGGCCGGGTTCTGGAAGGTCGGGATGATGTAGAGGAACTTGGCCCGCCGCCCGCTACGCGCGGTCTCGGCGATGGCTGCCTCCAGTGCCTCCGGGATCAGCCCGTCGTCGTCCATGGCGACGTGGTGTACCTGTGCCTGGGCGGCCTGGAAGACGCCGAGTGCGCCGACGTAGGTCGGCCCCTCGGCGAGCACCACGTCGCCCGGGTCCAGGAACAGCCGGGCCAGCAGATCCAGGGCCTGCTGGCCGCCCACCGTGACGACCACGTCGTCCGGCGAGGCGTTGCGGATGCCGGAGAGGGCCATCACCTCGCAGATGCGCTCGCGCAGCTCGATGGTGCCCTGGCCGATGCCGTACTGCAGGCTGGTGGCGCCGTGGTCGGCGGCGAGCCGGTTCAGCATCTCGCCGACCGCGTCCAGCGGGAGGGCGGCGATGTACGGCGAACCGCCGGCCAGGGAAACCACCTCCGGGCGGCTGGCGACGGCGAACAGGGCGCGGATCTCGGACGTGGTCATCCCGCGGACCCGGCGCGCGTACCGGTCGGTGTAATCGTCCTGAGTGGTACCGGTCATTCGGCTCTCACCTCGATCTCAAGCGACGAAACTCCGGACAGCCTAATCGGCGGAAGCGCCGATGAACCCTGTCCGTCCGGGTCGCCTCTTGTCCGACCTGCTCCCGTTCAGGAGGGTTGAGACGTACGATTTGCCAGGGCGCGGACAAGCGACCGTGCTCCCTCACCGGTCCGCCCGAGTCCAGCGCAGGGGGTTCGCCATGTCGCGACGCCTGGTCAATCTCACCCTCGACACCCTGGAGGACCTGCCCCGGTCCTGCCGGCAGTGTGTGTACTGGGAACTTGATCCGGTGTCCGCCGAGCGGGCCTGCGCGACCGGTGACCCGGGGTTGGAGAAGGAGGCCTGGGTGTCCCAGACCCTCCTGGAGTGGGGTTCCTGCGGCAAGCTGGCCTACGTGGACGGCGTGCCGGCCGGCTTCGTGATGTTCGCCCCACCCGCCTACGTTCCGCGCTC
This sequence comes from Actinoplanes teichomyceticus ATCC 31121, assembly GCF_003711105.1. Lineage (NCBI taxonomy): Bacteria > Bacillati > Actinomycetota > Actinomycetes > Micromonosporales > Micromonosporaceae > Actinoplanes > Actinoplanes teichomyceticus. Next base: position 8,271,017 of record NZ_CP023865.1, on the reverse strand, counting down.
GATGGCCTTTCCCACCTCCCCGGTCAGCGCTGACGCCGCGCTGCTGACCACGGCTCACGTGGTGCCCGCGTTCACCGGCGGCGGCCTGGGCCGGATGCTGGTGCAGGGAGTGGCCCGCGACCTCACCAAGCGCGGGATCAAGGCGATCGAGGCGTTCGGCGACGCGAAACCGGACGAGGAGGCCGACGGCGCCTGCATCGCCCCGGTGGACTTCTTCCTGTCGGTCGGCTTCAAGACGGTCCGGCCGCACCCGCGTTACCCGCGGCTGCGACTCGAACTGCGGACCGCGCTGTCCTGGAAGTCGGATGTGGAGTATGCGCTGGAGAAACTCCTCGGCTCGATGAGCCCGGAGAAACTGCTCCGCCCGATGCCGGCGACCAGCTCGGCCGAGAACTAGGACCGCGCGGCTCAGGGCCGCCCCGGCCATGCCGGGCCGCGTCCCTCGCGGTCCGTCCTTTCCCGGTACGCCCCGGTGGCCCCGTCCGCAGGCCACCGGCCCAGCCCCGGGCCGATCCCGCGCGGCGCCGCCGCGGCGCAGGGTCGCGGCCGCGCCCCGCGGCACCCGCGGCCGCGCCCCGCAGCGCCCCGTGGTCGCGGCCCGCAGTGCCCGGCGGTCGTGCCCCGCAGTGCCGCGCGGTCGCGGCCCCGCGGTCGCGCGAAGTGCGCTATGCCCGGTCGGCCAGGGCCAGCCGCAGCTGGCGCACGTCGATCGACCCGGTCGGGACGTCCCGCTCCACCGGGAAGTACATCCGCTGCACCGCGGCCAGGATCGCCTCCACGATCTGCTCCCGGAACATCGGGTTGACCAGCCGCTCCCGGTCGGCCGGCGAGGTCAGGTACCCCAGGTCGACCCGGACCGCCGGCATCCGGGTGAGGCGCAGCAGATCCCAGGTCTTGGCATGGGTGCGGCAGTCGTGCATGCCGGTCCGCACCACGATCTCCCGCTGCACCAGAGCCGCCAGCCGCTCGCCGACCGTGCTGCTGAGCCCGTTGCCGGTGCCGTAGTGGTAGGTCGCCACGCCCTCGGCCGCCGCCGAGGGGTACCCGTCCAGGTGCAGCGAGATGAGCAGGTCGGCGCCGAGGCTGTTGGCCAGCGCGGCCCGCTCGGCGCCACTCATCGGCTCGGCCGGCGCCGGGCCGCGGGTCAGGTGCACCCGCATACCGGCCGCGGCCAGCCGCCCCTCCAGCCGGGCCGCCAGGTCGAAAACCAGGTCCGCCTCGGTCCAGCGCAGCGGCCCGTCCGGCACCACCACGCCGGCGTCGTCGCCACCGCCGTGACCGGGATCGATCACAATGGTCTTGCCGACCAGGTTCGGCCCGGACTGCCGGAACGCCTCCGCCTCACGCAGCCACTGCGGCCGGCCACCGACCACCTTGCGGCCCAGCCGGCGCAGCGCCTTCATGGTCTGCGGGCCGCACGAGCCGTCCGGAGCCAGACCCACCTCACGCTGGAACTGGGCGACGGCACGGGCGGTGCGGGCGCCGTAGACGGAGTCCGGCCGGCCGGTGTCGTAGCCCATCTCCAGCAGGCGTTCCTGCAGGGCGCGGACGTCCTCGCCGGCGAGCGCGTCGGGGACCGAGTGGAACAGGGTGCGTGCGCCCAGCCGCCAGCGGGCGCCGTCGAGCGCGCGCCACGTCTCGTCGCCGACCATGCCGTCGACGCCCAGGCCGCGGCTCTGCTGGAAGGCACGGACCGCGTTCGCCACGGCCTCGTCGAAGAGGTCCGGCTCGCGGTCGGCGAGCATCTCCAGGCCGACCAGGATCGACCGGATCTCAGAAACGGCAGGGCCGGTGTCTCCGCGTCGGATGGACCGCACTCACGACTCCCTAGGGGCGAGAAGGGGACGACCTTCCGGAGCGTACTCCGGCGGACAAACAGAGCCCCGCGTCCCAGTGCGGACGCGGGGCATCAGAGAACGATCAGAGTGCTGACTCGATGAAGTTGACCAGGAAGCTCTTGGGCTTGGCGCCGGCCACCGAGTTCACCCGTTCGCCGCCCTTGAAGATGGTCAGCGTCGGCACGGACATGACCTGGTACGCCATCGCGGTCTGCGGGTTCTCGTCGATGTTGACCTTGACGATTTCCACCTTGTCACCCATCTCGGCCGCGATCTCGGCCAGCAGCGGGTCGACCTTCTTGCACGGCACGCACCACTCGGCCCAGAAATCCACCAGCACGGGCTTGTCGGAACGCAGCACGTCACTGGCGAAGGTGGCGTCGGTGACCACCTTGGTTGCTCCCACGAGGACCTCCCGGTCTTACAGCTCTACGAATGAAGCGATGAAGCGCTCGGCGTCCAGCGCCGCGGCACAGCCGGTGCCGGAGGCGGTGATGGCCTGCCGGTACGTGTGGTCGACCAGGTCTCCCGCGGCGAACACGCCGGGGACGTTGGTCCGGGTGCTGGGGTGCTGAACCTTGACGTAGCCCTCGTCGTCCAGCTCGATCTGGCCCTTGAACAGCTCGCTGCGCGGGTCGTGGCCGATCGCCACGAACACACCGGTGACGTCCAGCACCTTGGTGTCGCCGGTCTGCACGTTCTTGAGCCGGACGCCGACGACCTTGCCGTCGGAGCCGAGGATCTCCTCGACCACGGAGTTCCACTCGACCTTGATCTTCTCGTTGTCGAGCGCCCGCTTCTGCATGACCTTGCTGGCCCGGAACGTGTCCCGGCGGTGCACGATGGTCACGCTCTCGGCGAAGCGGGTGAGGAACGTGGCCTCCTCCATCGCCGAGTCGCCGCCGCCGACCACCACGATGTGCTGGCCGCGGAAGAAGAACCCGTCACAGGTGGCACAGGACGAGACGCCGTGGCCGAGCAGCTCCTGCTCGCCGGGCACACCGATCGGGCGCCACGCGGAGCCGGTCGCCAGGATCACGGCGCGGGCGAAGAATTGCTGGTCGCCGACCCACACGGTCTTGAGGCCCTCGGTGCCGGCCTCGGTCGGCTTGTCGGTCAGCTCGACGCGGCTGACGTCGTCGGTGATGAACTCGGCGCCGAACTTCTCGGCCTGCGCGCGCATGTTGTCCATGAGCTCCGGGCCCATGATCCCGTCGCGGTGGCCGGGGAAGTTCTCCACCTCGGTGGTGGTCATCAGCGCGCCGCCGGACTGGACACCCTCGATCACCAGCGGCTTGAGGTTGGCCCGGGCGGCATACAGCGCGGCCGTGTATCCGGACGGTCCGGAACCGATGATGATCAGATTGCGGACCTCGTCCACTGCCGACTCCTCAGGTCTGTGGGCCACGCCGGTTGAGCACGGCGACGTCGCTCGCTAGAACGCCATGCTAGGCATTCACCATTCCCCCCGGTCCGGCTCGTGTCCGACCTCACGCGAGGGGCGGCGTTCAGCGTACCGGGACGGAGCCGAGCGTGTCCGCGCCGCCACCGGGCAATCCACAGTCCGTGCCACTGGCCCAGATCCACTGCCCGTTCGCCGCGGTGAACTGCACCACCAGCGCCGGCTGACCGTCGAACCGGGCGTAGTCCACCGACTCGGCGCTGATCGCGCCACCGCCGTTCTGCCGGGCGATGGCGGTCAGGCAGTCCAGCAGGGCGTCCGGCAGCCGCAGCCGGGCCAGAGCGCTCTCCGGCTCCCGGGCGCTGCTGATGTCGTCGGGCGCGCTCAGCGGCGCCTCCGGCCCGCCCTTGCGGCTCTGCCCCAGCGTGCCGAGCGAGTAGTCGGTGCCGGTGTTCAGCGTCGTCGCCGGGGTGGCGGCCACCATCACACCGCCCATCGCGGGCACCGCCTCGGGCGCCGAGCCGCTGTCCTCGCTCGCCGTCTGCGGCCGGGCGAGGGTGTACCCCAGCAGGGCCACCGCGCCCGCGGCGATGCCGATCGGCGCGGTGAAGCGCAACCACCGGTGGTTGCCGCGGGTACGGCGGCGCCCGGCGAGATCCTGGACCGTTCCGGGTACGGCGTCCGTCGCCGGCCGTGCCGGGTCCGGCGCCCCGGCCGCGGCGAACGCGGCGTCCAGCCGCGCCGCGACGTCCTCCGGCATCGTCTCCGCCGGCAGCTCGCCGAGCAGCGCGCCGACCGCCGCCATCTGCGGGGCGAGCACCGAGTACGCCTCCTGCCAGGCCGGGTCGGCGGCGATCAGCGCGGCCACCCGCTCGGCCTCGGGCGTGCCGTCCAGGGCGCCGCCGGCATAGTCGGCCAGCAGGTCGATGTCGACCCCGTGGAACTCGGCGCCCGTCACCGTTGGTCCCTCCGTTCACGCCCGGTCGGCAGCGGCGTCACCGCGTCCGACCTGGATGGGACGTTCCGGCGGCCGGTCCGGTTCCCGTCGTGCGGAGGGTCACCCGGGGCGGGCGCCGCGCCGCGTACGTCATGCAGGGCCAGCGCCATCCGGGCCCGGCCGCGTGCGCACCGGCTCTTCACCGTGCCCTCGGCGATCCCGAGCATCTCGGCCGCCTCGGCCACGCCGTACCCCTGCACGTCGACCAGCACGATCGCGGCCCGCTGGTCGACCGGCAGGGCGGCCAGCGCCGCGCGGACCAGCAGCACGGTGTCGTGGTCCGGGGCGGGCGCGGCCGGCTCCGGAGCGGCCGGGCGCCCGGCGGTCCGGTCGCCGTCCGGCAGCGGGACGGTGGGGTGCGCCTGCCGCCGCCGGATCCGGTCCAGGCACGCGTTCACCACGATCCGGTGCAGCCAGGTGGTGACGGCCGAGTCGCCGCGGAACCGGGCCGCCGCGCGATGGGCGGACAGCAGCGCGTCCTGCACCGCGTCGGCGGCCTCCTCGCGGTCGCCGATGGTGCGCAGCGCGACCGCCCACAGCCGGTCGCGGTGCCGGCGGACCAGCTCGCCGAACGCCTCCGGGTCACCCGCCACGTGCGCGCGCACCAGTTCCGCGTCGCTCGGCGCGGTGTCGCCCGGGCCGGTCCCGCCGGGCGGTGCGTCCCGGGAAGCCACGCCAGCAATGTATGCCATCGGATCGGTGCCGCGGGATCCCATCGGGTTACCGGGCAGAGGCGGTTCCCCGCCCCCCTCGTCGCCGGTCATGCGCGGCTCAGTAGCCGTACAGCTCGATCTCGTTGACGTTGACCTTGTAGCCCGGGCCGTCCTCGTTCTTCGGCAGCTTGGTGAGGAAGACCAGCACGTACTGGTACTTCTGGTCCGGGTCGAAGCCGGAGAGCGTCAGCTTGTTGCCCGGGATCGCCTCGGTGTCGGTGTCGCTGAGCTTCGTGTACTGCTTGACGATCTGCTTGTCGCCGTTCGACGTGTCACCCGGGTCGGTCTTGCCGGTGCGGATGTCGATGGCCGCGCCCGGGGTGGACACCTCGATGCGCACCTCGGCGAGCGTGCGCGGCTCGGGCAGGTGGATCAGGACGCCCATGCCGTCCTTGAGGTTGCCGAAGTCGGGCGAGTCGTACCGCGACATCTCCCAGGCGGTGTCCGAGTCGTCGTCGACGGTGTACTTCGCCTCGCCGGTGTCCTTGCGCTCGCCCCGCGGCGGGTCGACGATGCGCACCATGTCGGCGGTCAGCGGGATCTTGACCGGGTCGCTCTGCGGGGCGGCGGTGGAGTCGCCTCCGGCATCGGGTTCCGCGGCGGTGCCGGCGCCGGCGACCGTGGAGGCCGACGGGTCGGGCTTGCCCGAGCTGTTGATCGCCCGGATGCCGAAGATCAGGCCGATCGCCGCGATGACCACCAGCGCGCCGACCCCGAGCAGGATCTTGCGGGTGCTGCGGGCGGGCTCGGTGGAGCCGCCGCCGCCCTGCACGAACCGGAGCGGGCCGACGTCCTCGAACTCCTCGTCCTCGGCGGCCGCGTCCAGCCGGCCCAGCTCGGCGGTGAGCGCCTCGGCGGCCGGCGCGGCCACCCGCCGGTCCAGCAGGTCCATGGTCAGATCGTCGAGGTACGCCGGGATGCCGGCCCGAACCTGGCGCGGCGCGGCCGGGTTGCCGGAGCTGTCCCGGGTGGCGTCCGGCAGCGCGGAGCGGCCCACCTCGGCGTGCGGCCAGTGGCCGGTGAGCGCGAAGTACAGGATCCCGCCGACCGCCCGGACGTCGGCCTCGACGCTGTCCGCGGCGTCGGCGCGGGCGTCGGCCAGCACGACCCGGCCGTCGTCGCCGATCAGGGTGGTGCCCGGGTGCACGTTGCCGTGCACCATGCCGGTGGCGTGCACGGCGGTCAGGGCGTCGGCGACCGAGTGCGCGATCGCGATGGCCCGGGCCGGGTCCAGCGGGCCCTCCGCGCCGAGCAGGTCACGCAGCGACTCGCCGTCGACCCACTCGCGCACCACGTACGCCCGCTGCTGTTCGTCGATGGCGTCGTAGACGCCGACCAGATTGGGGTGGATCACCCGGCTCGCGGCGACCGCGGCCTGCAGCATCTCGGTGGCGGAGTCGCCGCCCGGATGCCGGAGCACCACCGCGACCGGCCGGCGCAGCACCACGTCGATCCCGCGCCACACCTGCCGGCCGGCGCTGTCGTTGTTGACGTGCTGCTCGAGCTGGTAGCGCTCGGCCAGGATCTCACCGACGGCGGGGGCACCGAAGGTCAAGACCGGTCCGGCCTCGTCGGCCGCGGTTTCGTGGCCTTCGCCGACCTGGGTCACCAGTCCTCCCTCGGTGGTGCATGTCTCGGTGCTCAGGACAGGGTGCTCCCGAGCACATGCCGACAACGACCATACCCGTACTGAGCCATGGTCCGGCAGGTCGTCCCCCGGCGCGGCACCGCCCCGGGCTGGTACGAACGGGTAGTTATCCGGGCAATCCGGTGGAAGTGTGCCTGTTCAGGGCAGCCCCGGGCAGAATCAGCGGCCGATCTTGCGGCGCACCATGCCGACCACCTGACTGACCTCCTGCACCCGCAGCAGGGTGGCGGCCACCAGATAACCGATCAGGATCACCGCGCCGGTCGGCACGAGCTGGACCAACGCCTCGATCCGGCCGGCCGGCTCGCCGTCGCCGGGCAGCAGGCGCAGCACCAGCAGACCGAGGGCGGCCGCGATGCCGGCGGCCACCGCGACCCGGATCAGCGAGGAGAGCACCGTGCCCAGGTTCAGCCGGCCGATCCGCCGGCGCAGCACGGTCAGCGAGATCAGCGCGGAGAGCAGGTACGAGATCGCGTTGCCCGCGGTCATGCCGGCCGCCAGCAGCGACTCCTTGAGCACCGCGGCGAGCGTGAAGTAGGCGCCGATCCGGACCGCGACCACCGCCACGTTGATCAGCGCGACGGTCTTGTTGCCCTGCAACGCGTAGAACGCGTAGGTGCACAGATAGCTGATCGAGAGCGGGATCACCGCGAACGCCGCCACGGCCAGCACCGTGCCGGTGGCCAGCGCGTTGGCGTTGGAGAACCGGCCGCCCTGGAACAGGAAGACCGCGATCGGGGCGCTCAGCACCGCGTAGACCACCACGATCGGGGCCAGCGCCGCCGAGGTGAGCTTGATGCCCCGGGTGAGATCCGCGCTGACCTCGCCGAACCGGCCCTCGGCGGCGGCCGCGCTCATCTTCGGCAGCAGCGCGGTCATCACCGACACGCCGACGATGCCGTGCGCCATCATGGTCAGCAGGAAGACGTAGTTGAAGGCCAGGATGCTCGCGCTGTCCGCGCTGCCGGTCACGTCGCTGAGGATCCGCACCACCAGGAACACGGCGAGCTGGTTGGCCCCGGCGTAGACCAGCATCCAGCCGGCCAGCTGACCGATCTCGCGCAGCCCCAGCGACCGCGGGTCCCAGCTCCACCGCCACCGGAAACCGACCTTGCGCAGCGCCGGGAGCAGGCCCAGCGCCTGGACCACGATGCCGAGCAGGGTGCCGCCGCCGATCAGCGCGACCTGCGCACCGGTGATGTTCTCCGGGGTCAGCTCCTTCTGCCCGCCGTAGCACAGGATGAAGACCCCGCAGGTGGCGATCACCACGATGTTGTTGAGGATCGGCGCCCACATCGGCGCGGCGAAGTGCCCGCGGACGTTGAGCACGGCGCCGGCCAGCCCGGACAGGCCGGTGAAGAAGATGATCGGCAGGATCAGGTACGCGAAATGGGTGACCAGTTCCCGGTACGCCGGGGTGCTGTCGCCGCCGGTCTGGATCGCGGTGATCGCCGAGGCCAGCGAGACCACCAGCACCGTCGCGACGCCGAGCGACACCACCGCGAAGGTCAGCAGCTTCTGGGTGAACGCCTGGCCGCCGTCCGGGTCGCTCTTGCGGCGGCGGACCAGCAGCGGGACCAGCACGCTGGAGAGGATGCCGCCGAGCAGCAGCTCGTAGATCTGGTTCGGCAGGAACTGCGCGCTGGTGTACGCGTCGCCCACGGTGGTGCCGACCGCCATGCCGATCAGCGCGGTGCGCACGAAGCCGATCACCCGGCTGACCATGCTGCCGATCGCCATGATCGCGCTCTGGCCGGCGGTGCTGCCGCCGCCGTCACGCCCGGACGGCGGGAGGTTCTCCGGTGGCAGCGCCTGATCGCCGGTGGCGGTGGCGGACTGCTGGTCGACGGAGACCACCGTGACGCCCTCTTCCGGGCGCGGGTTGCCGTCCGCCGCGTGCGTGCTGCGGTACAGGCCGCCGTTCACCCAAGCCTCCCGAGCCGTACCGATGTTGGAGCCACCATAGAAGAGAACGTCACACGTGGTGACGCAGGAGGGTGCCCGGTTCCGCCCCGGCCAGCGTCTCGACCATCCAGCACGCCTCCAGCGGCACCAGCGGCTCGCTCAGCGCGTCGAGAACGGTCGGATGGTCGCAGCCGGCCTCGGTCAGCGCGCCGAGCAGGTCCGGCACCGGGCCCAGGTCACCCGAGTCGGCGATCCGGCGGGCCAGCGGGCGGGTCCCGGCGTACCACTCCCGATGCGGCACGGCCTCCAGGTGCGCGGTGGCCCGGCGTACCAGATCGGCGAGCTCCTCGTGCGGGAACCGCTTGCCCGCGCGGACCTGGTCCACCGCCTGCGCCGGATCGCTCAGGGTGGCGATCGCGGCCTCGTCCAGCACCTGCGGCGACGGGGCCGGAGGCGCCGGCCACCAGCGGTCGTCGGCGAACAGCGGCAGCGGCGCCTGCTCCGGGCCGGACGGCGGGGGCGGCGGGACCTCGCGGCGCAACGACCGGTACGCCGCCTCGCGCACCCCGGCCACCGCCGGGACGTCGTCGTCGGCGGTCGCCGGGGCGAACGGCGACAGCAGCGCGACGACCAGCCCCGGGTGCGGCAGCGTCGGGTCGGCCAGGGCGATCACCCGGGCGCACGTCTCCAGCTCCCACCAGCGCAGCGCGGCCGGGAACGGCCCGAGCGCCGGCGCCCGGCCGAGCTGGACCGGTTCGCTGCTGGCCGGCCGGCGCAGGCCCAGCGTGCGCTCCCCGGAGGGCAGCTCGATCTCCAGCACCAGGGCATATCCGTCGAGCACCGGGAAGGACACCCGGAGCAGCTCGGGGAGGCAATCGGCGTCGCTGATCCCGCCGGTCCAGAACCCGGGATCCAGGCTCAGTCGGCGCAGCGCCTCGGGAACGGGCACGTCACCATCCTGCCCGGCGCCGTGGCCGGCTGCCACGGCGCGGTCCGCCCCGCCCCGCCCACCGCCCGCGGAGCGACAGCCCGATACCCTGGTCATCCCATGTCTGTGTTGAACAACGCCCAGCAGAACGCGGTCGCCGAGTTGCTCCGCGTGTCACCCGTCGCCGACGAGCTGGGGCGCCGCTTCGGCGCCGCCGGCCACGAGTTGCACCTGGTCGGCGGCTCGGTACGGGACGCGTTGCTCGGCCAACTCGGCGATGACCTGGACTTCTGTACCGATGCCCGGCCGGAGCAGACGCTCGCCGTGGTGAGTGGCTGGGCCGACGCGATCTGGGAGACCGGCCGCGAGTTCGGCACCATCGGCATCCAGAAGAACGGGCTGCGGATCGAGATCACCACGTTCCGGGCCGAGGCGTACGACGGGGTGACCCGCAACCCGGTGGTGTCCTACGGCACGTCGCTGCTGGAGGACCTGTCCCGGCGCGACTTCACGATCAACGCGATGGCGGTGTCGCTGCCCGGGCACGAGTTCACCGACCCGTTCGGAGGGCTGCGTGACCTGGCCGACCGGGTGATCCGGACGCCGTCGACGCCGCAGCTCTCGTTCGGCGACGATCCACTCCGGATGCTGCGCGCCGCCCGGTTCGCCGCGAAGCTGCGGTTCACTGTGGACGCCCCGGTGGTGGCCGCGATGCGCGAGATGGCCGCCGACCTGGACCGGATCACCGCGGAACGGATCCGCGACGAGTTCACCAAGCTGATCTGCGGCGCCGATCCGCTGGCCGGCCTGCGGCTGCTGGTCGACACCGGGCTGGCCGACCGCTTCCTGCCGGAGCTGTCCGGGCTGAAGCTGGAGATCGACGAGCACGCCCAGCACAAGGACGTCTACGAGCACACGCTGATCGTGGTGGCCAACGCGATGCGGCTGGAGGGTGACGAGGCGCCGGACTTCGTGCTGCGGATGGCCGCGCTGATGCACGACGTCGGCAAGCCGGCCACCAAGGCCGTGGGCCGCGACGGCCGGGTCAGCTTCCACCACCACGAGGTGGTCGGCGCCCGGCTGACCAAGCAGCGGATGAAGGCGCTGAAATACCCCAAGGACGTGATCAGCGACGTGGTCGGCCTGGTCGCCCTGCACCTGCGTTTCTACGGGTACGGCCGGGGCGAGTGGACCGACTCGGCGGTGCGCCGTTACGTCACCGACGCCGGCCCGCTGCTGTCCCGGCTGCACAAACTGACCCGCTCGGACGTCACCACCCGCAACCGGCGCAAGGCCGCCCAGCTCGCCGCCGACTACGACGCGCTGGAGGAGCGGATCTCCCGGATCGCGGCCGAGGAGGACCTCGCCAAGGTCCGCCCCGACCTGGACGGCAACGCGATCATGGAGCTGCTCGGCGTGCCGCCGGGCCCGATCGTCGGCCAGGCCTGGCGCTATCTGAAGGAACTGCGCCTCGACCGGGGGCCGCTGGATCGGGACGAGGCCGAGGCGGAGCTCTTCAAGTGGGCCCGCGACCAGGGCCACATCGCCTGACCGGCCCGCCCACGTGGCGCGACCCGGCCGCGGGCCCGGGCGGCGGCTCGGGTTCGGGAAGCGGCGGGCCCGGCGTCAGGAGGCGGCGGCGCGGCCGCGGCGAGAGTGTCGGACCCGCGCGGGACAATGGGCGGATGTTCGTCGTCGAGTCACCGATCGGGCCGCTCGGCGTCACCGTCGAGGGCGACGCCGTGGTCGGGGTGCGCTTCGGCGCGGCCGCCGGCCGCCGCGCCACCCATCCGGCCGCGGCGCAGCTGGCGGCCTACTTCGCCGGGGAGCTGACCGAGTTCACCGTGCCGGTGCGGATGCCCGGCGGGTCGGATTTCGAGCGGTCGGTGTGGGCCGAGATCGCCCGGATCCCGTACGGCGAGATGGTCACCTACGGCGCGATCGCGACCGCCCTGGGCGACCCGGGCGCCGCGCGTGCCGTCGGCACGGCCTGCAACCGCAACCCGGTGCCGGTGATCGTGCCCTGTCACCGGGTGGTCGGGGCGGGCGGCCGGATGGTCGGCTTCGGGGGCGGGCTGGAGCGCAAACGTCAGCTCCTGGAACTGGAGGCACGGGTGTCGCTGACCCGGGCCTGGGGCGCCTGAGCAGCGGTTCCCGGCAGCCGCCGCGGGTCCCGGCATCGTGCCATCGGCTCGTGCGGGCGCCGGCGGGTCGTGGGCAGCGACTATCCTCCGCCCGATGATCCCAGCTGCGGCGAACGAGACGCGAGAGACGTCCGTCCCTACGGACGGCACCCGGCCGACGGGCCCGGCGGCGCGGATGTCGCCGCCCGGGGGGCCGCGCCGGCCGGTCCGGCTCGCCGCGCTCGACGCGCTGCGGTTGATCGCCGCGCTCGCGGTGGCGTCCTACCACCTCACCGTCTCGTGGCGGATCGACGGGCACAACCCGCCGGCGTACTTCCTGCCGCACCTGTCGCACGTGAGCATCTACGGCTTCCTCGGCGTCGAGCTGTTCTTTCTGATCAGCGGATTCGTCATCGGCATGAGCAGCTGGAACCGCAGCCTCGGGGACTTCTTCACGTCCCGGGTCAGCCGGCTGTACCCGGCGTACTGGGTGTGCATCCTGATCACCGCGGCGGTGGTGACGCTGGTGCCGATCGCGGGTGGGCTGCCGGTGTCCGGCACGCCGGACCTGCGGGAGATCGCGGTGAACCTGACCATGCTGCAGGAGCCGCTCGGGGTCGCCTCGGTCGACACCGTGTACTGGACGTTGTTCGTGGAACTGCGGTTCTACCTGCTGTTCGCGGCGCTCGTCGCGCTGGGGCTGACGTACCGCCGGGTGGTGGTGTTCTGCGCGGTGTGGATGACGGTGGCGGTGATCGGCCCGACGCTCGGCAACCGGGTGGTCGAGGTGGTCGCGATCCCGCAGTACGCGCCGTACTTCATCGCCGGGGTGGCGGCGTTCCTGATCCACCGGTTCGGCAGGTCGCCGCTGCTGCTGGCGATCGTCGGGTTCGCCTGGCTGGTGAGCGTCCAGCGGGTGAGCGAGCGGGTGGCCGACGTCAACCCCGGTTTCCGGGTACCGATCTGGCCGGGCGTCCTGATCGTCACGCTGGCCTACGCGGCGGTGCTGGCGGTAGCGCTGGGCTGGACCGACCGGATCCGGTGGCGGTGGCTGACCACCGCGGGGGCGCTGACCTATCCGTTCTATCTGCTGCACCAGCGGATCGGGTACGCGTTCGTGCGGCGCGCGCACCAGGCGACCGGGCTGCCCGCCTGGGTGCTCGTGCTCAGCGCGATCGTGCTGATCCTCGGGCTGGCCTGGCTGGTGCACCGGCTGCTGGAGAAGCCCTTGGCGGCCCGGATGCGCGGCACGTTGCGGCGTGCCTTCGCGGAGCTGCGCACGGCCTCGCAGCGGGATGCCGCCGGGGCCGTACCGCCGCGGCGGGTCTCGGGCGCGACGCCGGAGCTCGTGGTGCCCCGGCAGCGGGATCGCCGTGGCGCGGACGTTCCGCTTCCGGACTGATCGGCGCCGGCGCGCCGGAACGCGGAGAGGCCGGTCCGAACGGACCGGCCTCTCCCCTCAGGTCACGCTGGTCAGCGCTCGACCTCGCCACGGATGAACGCCTCGACGGCCTGGTGGGCGTCGTGGTCGCTGTACTGCACCGGCGGGGACTTCATGAAGTAGGACGACGCCGACAGGATCGGGCCACCGATGCCGCGGTCCTTGGCGATCTTCGCGGCGCGCAGCGCGTCGATGATCACACCGGCCGAGTTCGGGGAGTCCCACACCTCCAGCTTGAGCTCGGCGTTCAGCGGGGTGTCACCGAACGAGCGGCCCTCCAGACGGATGTACGCCCACTTGCGGTCGTCGAGCCACGGCACGTGGTCGGACGGGCCGATGTGCACGTCGCTCTTGACCATCTCGTGCGGGATCTGGGAGGTCACCGACTGGGTCTTCGAGATCTTCTTGGAGACCAGACGGTTGCGCTCCAGCATGTTCATGAAGTCCATGTTGCCGCCGAAGTTGAGCTGGTACGTACGCAGCAGCTCGACACCGCGGTCCTCGAACAGCTTCGCCAGCGCGCGGTGCACGATCGTGGCGCCCACCTGGCTCTTGATGTCGTCGCCGACGATCGGCAGGCCGGCGTCGGTGAACTTCTGCGCCCAGACCGGGTCCGAGGCGATGAAGACCGGCAGGGCGTTCACGAACGCGCAACCGGCGTCGATCGCGGCCTGCGCGTAGAACTTGTCGGCCTCCTCGGAACCCACCGGGAGGTAGGAGACGACCACGTCGACCTGGGCGTCACGCAGCGCCTGCGCCACGTCGACGACCTCGGCCGAGGACTCCTCGATGATCTCCCGGTAGTACGTGCCCAGACCGTCGAAGGTCGGGCCGCGCTGCACGGTGACGCCGGTCGGCGGCACATCGGTCAGCTTGATGGTGTTGTTCTCGCTGGCGACGATCGCCTCGGCCAGATCCATGCCGACCTTCTTGGCGTCCACATCGAACGCCGCGACGAACTTCACGTCCGAGACGTGGTAGTCGCCGAAGGTCACGTGCATGAGACCCGGGACGCGGTCGTTGGGGTCGGCGTTCTTGTAGTACTCCACGCCCTGCACGAGGGACGAGGCGCAGTTACCCACACCGACGATGGCGACGCGGACGGAGCCCATCGCGTTTGCCTCCTTGTTGTTCATCACGGCCGGTCCAGGTGCGGACGCGGTGGTTCCGGGGGTGTTTCCGCAGCCGGTCCGGCCGCGGAGTCCATTTCCGGCGCCGGCGAAGCGGCGGCGGGGCTTTGATACGCGCCGGCCAGGCCGGCGCGGTGGCGGAATACCGGGGTACGACCGGACCGCTCGTTGCTGATCAGCTCCTCCAGCCAGCGGACCTCGCGCTCGCACGCGTCCAGGCCGTGCCGTTGCAGCTCGAGGGTGTACGCGTCGAGCCGGTCGGCGGCGCGGGAGAGGATCTCGCGCAGCCCCTCCCGGCGCTCCTCGATGCGGCGGCGCCGGCCCTCCAGGATGCGCAGCCGGGTGGCCTGGTCGGTGCGGGAGAAGAAGGCGAAGTGCACCCCGAAGCCGGCGTCGTCGTACGTCTCCGGCCCGGTGGCGGCGAGCAGCTCGGCGAAGCGCTCCTTGCCCTCGGCCGTGATCTTGTAGACAACGCGGCCCCGTTTGCTGGTCATCGGGGGAACAATCTCGTTGTCGTTCGCCTCGGCCTCGCTGATCCAGCCGGCCAGCTTCAACCGCTTCAGGGTGGGGTACAACGTCCCGTAACTGATCGCGGCCCGGAGCGTGCCCAGCTTGGTGGCCAGCTCCTTGCGGAGTTCGTACCCGTGCATCGGGGCCTCCTGCAGAAGCCCGAGGATCGCCAGTTCCAGCACCCCGACCCTCCCCAAGAGTATGTCCCGATGTATCGGCCCGATACATCGTCACCGTAGATCGAGAAGTTGTACCGCGCAACTCGACCCTGGTGCGCGGTCGCCACGCCACGCTCCGTGATGACGGTCGCCGTGTGAGCGGGGACCGCGTACTCTCTTCGCCATGCGCACGCAGCGACAGGTGGTGGACTACTCGCTTCAGAGGCGGGCGGTCCTGCGTGACGTGCGGAGCGGTCGGGTCAGTGCGCTCGAGGTGTGCGACGCGTCGCCGTACCTGAAAAACGCGGCGACGTTCCACGGCGAGCCGACCGACGAGCGATGCCCCATCTGCCGCCGGGAAAACCTGACCCTGGTCCATTACGTCTACGGCGACGAGCTCAAGCAGTCCGCCGGGCAGGCCCACAAGCTCGCCGAGCTGTCGGTGCTCGCGATGACGCTGCGTGAGTGCCAGGTTTTCGTCGTCGAGGTGTGCCGCTCCTGTTCGTGGAACCACCTCATCGAGCGCTACGTGCTCGGCCGCGACGCCCTGGGTGACGACGACTCCACGATCCAGTGGAAAACGGGTTCGGTTTCACACGTCGGGGAGGGTCGACGGTGAACCGGATCGATGTCGTTAACGTGGACACGTTCAGGACCGACTCGGGCAGCCAGCGCCGTAATCGGTCAAATCAGACGTCCGAACAGGCGGCTGCCGGCGACGCAGCCCAAAACGCCCGCTCGTGGCACGGTCTCCGGGACCCCCTCCCGGGAAGTCCGGCCGCGCCACCGCGAACGGTAGGTGTGAAGGAATGAACGCGTACGGCGATCCGCAGAACGCACGAGCCCGGGCCCGAGTGCCCGGGCCGTCCGCTGCTTCCGGACCCGACGACGAGGACCGGCCCGCTCCGGATGCCTACCGGCGTCCGTCCGGCTCCGCCGCGGTCGGCTCCGCGACGCCGGGCCGGGCCTCGGTGAGCGGCGCGGCGCCGGTCGGCGGCCGGGCCTCGGTGGGTCCCGCGACGCCGGGCCGGGCCTCGGTCAGTGGCGCGGCGCCGGTCGGCGGCCGGGCCTCGGTGGGCGGCGCGGCGCCGGTCGGCGGCCGCGCCTCGGTCGGTTCCGCCGCGGTCGGCTCCGCGACGCCCGGCCGCGCCTCGGTGGGCGCCGCCGCGGTGGGCGCCGCCTCGATCGGTGGCCGCGCCTCGGTGCCCCCGCCGGGCTCCGGTGGCGGCTCCGGCGGCCTGGGCGACGGTGGCTCCGGCAAGCGCCCGCGCACCAAGGCCGACAAGAAGTACCGCCGCGCGAACATCCTCACCGCCGCGGCCGCCGTGCTGGTCATCCTGGTCGGCGCCGGCATCGTCGGCGGCACCTACTTCTTCGACGACGTCGAGCTGCCCACGCCCAAGGCCGAGGCGCAGATGAACCTGATCCTCAACGCCAAGGGGCAGACGCTCGCGAAGACCGGTGAGCGGCGGATCCTCGTCCCCTACCAGGAAGTCACCAAGGTCATGGCGGATGCGGTGGCCGCGGCCGAGGACAAGAACTTCTACCACCACAACGGCATCGACATGAAGGGCATCGCCCGCGCCGCCTGGAACAACATGACCGGTGGCAACCAGCAGGGCGCGTCGACGATCACCCAGCAGTACGCGCGGTACGTCGCCGATCTGAACGAGATCAGCTACAGCCGTAAGCTGCGCGAGGCGGTGATCGCCCGCAAGCTGGAGTCGAAGTACAGCAAAGACCAGATCATGGGTCTCTACCTGAACTACATCAGCCTCGGTCAGGGCCGCTACGGCGTGGAGGCGGCGGCTCAGGGTTACTTCGGCGTCAGCGTGAAAAAGGGTGGCTCCGGCAAGTTCAAGGAGATCAACGCGTACCAGGCGGCGGCGATCGCCTCGATCATCAAGCAGCCGTACGCGACCGCCTCGCATCCGGGTTACGCCCCGGCCGCGAACCCGCCGGTGACGACCATCCAGCGGTGGGAATACACCCTGAAGAACATGCTGGAGATGGGCTCGATCTCGCAGGAGGTCTGGGACAAGCGGGTGTACCCCAAGCCGCTGCCGGTCAGCTCCAGCTCCACGTGCAAGACGTGTGCGGACGGCAAGCCGGTCGCCATGATCCTGCGGCACATCAAGTACGAACTGCGCCAGCTCGGCATCAGCGAGGAGCAGGAGAAGAAGGGTGGTCTGACGATCACCACCACGATCGACCCGATCGTGCAGAAGGCTGCCGAGGCGGCCGGCTCCCGCAAGAGCGAGGATTCGCCGCTGCACGGGCGGCCGAAGACGTACCAGGCCGCGGTGATCGGGCTCGACCCGAGCAACGGTGAGGTCCTCGGCTACTACGGCGGCGACGACCCGGTCGGTGTCGACTACGCCGGTTACATGGACGGCGACGGCAAGGGCGTGCAGGTGGTCGGTGGTGGCCAGTCGCCGGCCTCGTCGTTCAAGATCTACACGCTGGCCGCGGCGCTGAAGGCCAACTACTCGTTCAAGACCATCTGGAACGGCGAACTGAAGCGACCCGGCGGCAAGAAGATCAGCAACGCCGGCCAGGACCCCGAGGACACGTGCGGTGGCGCCATCTCGCACTGTGACCTGGAGCAGTCCACGGTCAAGTCGTACAACTTCCCGTTCTACTGGATCGCCTCCCAGCTCGGCGAGGACAAGGTCATCGCCGCGGCCAAGGCGGCCGGCATCAACTACATGTGGACCGACCGTACGGACGGTCACCCGAACGGCGAGCGCATCGACCTGAACAACAGCAGCGAGTCGACCTGGAAGAGCAAGTTCGACCCCGAGGTCGGCATGGGTCAGTACCGCATCGTGCCGTTGGACCACGCCACCGGCGTCGCGACCATCGTCGCCCAGGGCGTCCGGCACCAGACGCACTTCATCAAGTCGCTCAAGATGGTCGACCCGACCACCGGCAAGCTGAGCACCCTGAAGACCATCACCAAGGAGGGCACCCGGGTCTTCGACGCGGCTCAGATGTCCGACCTGAGCGGGGTCCTGCAGAAGATTCCCGAGCACGCCAAGCACACGCTGCGCAACGGCCGGGACGCGGTGGCCAAGAGTGGTTCCTGGGAGCTCGGCGACGGCAGCTCCAGCAACGGTGACGCCTGGTTCGTCGGCGGTATCCCGCAGCTGGCCGCGACCGTCTGGGTCGGTGGCAAGGACAAGCGGGTTCCGCTGACCGAGGCGAGTGGCAAGAAGATGTTCGGCTCCAACACCCCGGCCGAGATCTGGAAGCGGTTCATCGACACGGTGACCGAGAAGAAGAACTGGGACCAGGAGAAATTCCCGCCGCGGACCGAGGGCGGCGATCCCTCGCTCGGTAACGGCGTGGCACCGGTGGTGCAGGAACAACCGGTCCAGGACAACAGCCAGGTCTGTGACTCCGTGCTGGACTTCATCTGCCAGAACCAGGACAACGGCGGCAACAACAACGGCGGCAACGACAACAATCCCGGTAACAACAACAATCCGGGCAACAACAACAATCCGTTCGGCGACAACAACACCGGTAACAACAACACCGGCGGCGGCGGAAGAAACAACGACGACGACGATTGAGGCCGTTCCGGCTTCCGCGGCGCCCACCTCGACGAGGTGGGCGCCGTTTTTCTATGGCGATTCCGGTCGAGCCTGGAGATCGCGCGCGGTTGTCGGATCCGTGTCCACCGGGTCGCTGGGGCGGGACGCCAGGATTGTTTCCCGGGTGTCCCGGCGACCGGTCTGCCGCAGTTCCCCTACCGGGTGCCACCTCGGTGACCGTCGCAGCCCT
Organism: Actinoplanes teichomyceticus ATCC 31121; assembly: GCF_003711105.1. Lineage (NCBI taxonomy): Bacteria > Bacillati > Actinomycetota > Actinomycetes > Micromonosporales > Micromonosporaceae > Actinoplanes > Actinoplanes teichomyceticus. The sequence continues at coordinate 8,252,435 of NZ_CP023865.1, read as the reverse complement.
GCACCGGATCGTGGCCCGATTCGAGGTGCTCCCCGGAGAGCGCCGGACGGCGCCGATGTGTGACCGGCACTGTGCGGCAGGGTGCGGACAGGGAAATCAGCCGCGGGAGCGGTGACGCATCTCGGCTCGTGCTGGGGCCGTACTGCTTCCTATTCCATTGCGCGAGTTGGCGGCAGCGTGATCAGTTCGGGGATGTGCCTGCGGCTGTCCGGCGTTCCCGGTGAGCCGCTGACGTCTCCACTCGAACCTTTCCGGGTGACGTGACCGCGAAACGGGGAGGGGTATTCCTGAACAGGAAGCGTATCCACGGCGCAATGGCCGCGGTCATGATGACGGTGGGAATGGTCGGGATCGCCTCCGCGCCCGCCACGGACGCTCCGGGCGACTGCACCCGGGGCGTCGCGCACGACCACCGGGGATGGGCGTTGTGCACGAGCGGCTCGGGCGAGTTCCGCGCCAAGCTGAACCGGATGGCAAACGGCGCTGGATGACCTCGCGTGCCACGGCGGGACCCAGCGATGCCGGCGAATGTGCGGACGCCCTCGGCAACCGGGCAATCCCGCCGGCCCGGGTCCGCGCTGACGCGACCGGATCGAGAAGCGGGTTGCTTCAACCGGAACCGTTCCTTAGGGCATGATGCCAAGGCATGAGCGCGCAACCGTCCACCGACCGGCCTGACGTCTCGAGCGCGACCTCGGACGGCTTCGTGCGGGGTCTGTCGCAATTCATCGGCGGGCCGCTCGGCTCGCACGCGACGCGCCCGGACGCCCGGCCGAACCGGTTCTGGACCGCCCCGCGATTCGTGCTGGCCCTCACCTGTCTGATCCTGGCGCTCTCCTGGGTGCAGAAGTCGCCCTGCATGAGCGGCGACTGGCAGAAGAACATCCAGTACACCCGGTTCTGCTACACCGACGTCCTCGCCCTCTACTACGCCGAGGGCCTCAGCGACGGCGCGGTGCCCTACGTCGATCACCAGGTGGAGTACCCGGTCGTCACCGGCTATTTCATGGGGGCGCTCGGCTTGCCGGTGCACTGGTACGGCACCACCCGGAACCCGGACATCAACCAGGGCAGCTGGTTCTACAACGTCAACGCGCTGGTGCTGTCGCTGTTCGCGGTCGCCACCGCGGCGGTGCTGCTGGCGCTGCGCCGACGACGGCCCTGGGACGCGGCGATCTTCGCGCTCTCCCCGATCCTGCTGGTCACCGCGACGGTCAACTGGGACTTCCTGGCAATCGGACTGGCCGCGATCGGTCTCCTCCTGTGGGTCCGGGACCGGCCCGCCTGGGCCGGGGTGTTCCTCGGTCTGGGGGCCGCCGCCAAACTCTGGCCGGTGTTCATCCTCGGCCCGCTGCTGGTGCTCGCGCTGCGCCGCGGGAAGCTCGCGCCATGGGTGCACGCCACGCTCGGCGCCGTGATCACGTGGGGCGTGGTCAACTTCCCGGTGTGGTTCTGGTACCACGATTCGTGGCTGCGCTTCTTCCGGCTCAACTCGGAGCGGCCGATCGACTGGGGGACGTTCTGGTACATCGGCCGGTACCTGGACGGCAAGTGGGCCGGCGGCTCGGCCGGTGACCAGGGCCCGTTCCAGTGGCTCGGCGACCACATCCCCACGCTGAACTGGGTGAGCTACGCGCTGTTCGGGCTGGCCTGCGCCGTACTGATGATCCTCGGCCTGCTGGCGCCGCAGCCGCCCCGCCTGGCCCAGCTGGCGTTCCTGGTCGTCGCGTTCTTCCTGATCTTCAGCAAGGTCTGGTCGCAGCAGTACGTGCTCTGGCTGCTCCCGCTGATCGTGCTGGCCCGGCCGAAGTGGGGCGCGGTCCTGGCCTGGACGGTCGCCGAGATCGGCTACTTCGCCGCCTTCTACGCCGAGCTGATCGGCGCGGGCGGCAAGCCGGTCATTCCGGAGGGCACCTTCGTGCTGGCCTCCAGCCTGCGGCTGATCACCGTCGCGGTGCTGTGCGGCCTGGTGATCCGGGAGATCTGGAAGCCGGAGCTGGACGTGGTCCGGCAGACCTACGGCACCGACCCGGACGCCGGGCCGCTGGCGGGCCGGGACGTGCAGTGGGTGGAGAACCTGCGGCGGCACCTCGGCTTCATCAGGCCGGAGCCGGCCGAAGCCCCGGCGGAGGCACCTCCGGCGCGCACCTCCTGACCCACCCCGCGCACCGGGCCACCGGTGCGCGGACCCGCCCGCGGGCGCCACTGCCGGACCGGCTCGGTGTTGGACCGCCCGGTGTCGGGCCGGCTCGGTGCCGGCCGGCCCGGTGGTGGACCGCCCGGTGTCGGGTCGGCTCGGTGGTGGACCGGCCGGTGTCGGACCGGCTCGTGTCGGACCGGCTCGGTGCTGGACCGCCCGGTGTCGGACCGGCTCGTGTCGGACCCGCTCGGTGCCGGACCGCCCGGTTCCGGCGGGCCCGGCGCGCGGCGGCGCGCCGGAACCGGGGGCGAGCTCAGTTGAGGCGGAACACCACCGCGTCGGGCAGGTCCTCGCGGCGGATGCCGAGCCACTCCACCGGCAGGTCACCGGCCTGCTCCCAGACGGTGCCCGTCACCTCGGAACGGATCAGCAGAACCGTGTTCACCCCGAGCTCGCGCAGATACTGGATGCTCGCCGGATCCGGGAACGACGCGACCCGGGCGCGCATCTCGCCCTGCCGGACCGCACCGACGTTCCCGCCGCCGTTGGCCACCTGCTGATAGCGCGACGTGGTCCACAGCTGCACGCCCTGGTCCTCGAGATTGCCGGTGGGCAGCACCAGCATCGGACCGCCCACGGTCCGCATCGCGGCGGGCTGAGCCGGCACCACCGGATGCGCGGTCGCGTTCCAGCCTTCCAGGATCACCAACAGCAGCGGTACGAGCATGGCGATCCGCATCCACGGACCCGGCCACGGCGGGGTGCGCTGGGCGGCGAGCTGCTCGGCACGGCGGACGAACTCGTCCACCGCCCCGGCCGCCAGGATCGCCAGCAACAGTGTCGTCCAGAGCACCAACCGGCCGGGGATACGCAGATCGAACGAGGCCGGCAGGTGCCCGAAGAGCGGCAGGTACGTCCAGCGGCCGTCGAAGAAGGTGGTGCCCAGAGTGAGGATCACCGAGACCGCCAGCGCCAGCGTCAGGAACAGCCGCTGACGCCACCGCCAGATCGAGAACAGCAGGCCGGCCAGGGCCAGGGCGTAGAGCATGAACCCGGGCAGCAGCGACATCTCGGCAGCCCAGCCCAGGGAGGCGCGCGGGGTGGCGTGCGCGGCGCCCCAGATCCGCGATTCCGCGGGACCGATCAGCAGGCTGCGCAACGGCGGTGAGAAGAATTCGATCTCGGTGGTGCGGGTGGCGGAGTCCGGCACCCGCAGGTACGGCACGGCGATGAGTGCGCCGACACCGGCGAGGAACAGCACACCGAGGATGTCGGCGAGCAGCAGCCGCCAGCCGAGCACGGCGTTCGCCGACTCACGCGGTCCGCTACGCTGCGGCCTCCTGCGCCACGGCGCCCGCCACGCCGGCTGCCGCCTGCCCGGCGCGTCCCCGGCTGCTTTGGTGCCGGCCGGGTCGGTGTTGTCCGGCCGCCCGGCCATGCCGGCCTCGGCCGCCTCGGTACGGCTGCCGTGTTCGCCGGGCGTCACGGCCGTACCCGGCTGGGGCGTGACCGGCTCGATGCGGCCCGAGCTGCCGTGCACCGCTTCGGTCCGGCTAGGCTCTTCCAGCCTGGCCGCCCGCTCCCGGGCCCGGGCCGCCTCCGTCTTGGGCGGCTCCGGCCGGTCTGCTTGTCCGGTGCCTTTGGCGGCTTCCGTCGTGTCCTGGGCTGCTTGTCCGGTGCCTTTGGCGGCTTCCGTCGTGCCCTGGGCGGCTTCTCCCGTGCCCTTGGCTGTCCTTCCCGCGCCGGGCGCGGACTCCGCTCTCGCCGGGTCGAGCCCGCTCGGTGATTCCGGGTCCACCGCCTCTTTGCTGAGCGCCTCCGTCCCGGAGGGCACCGCGGGCTGCGCTGCCCGGTTCCGCTTCGCCCGGCGTCGCTCCCGGAGACGTTTGACCGGTACCGCCACCAGCAGGAACAGCACGATGCCGCCGAGCACGTAGGCGAACGGAAGACCGAGCGAGAAGCCGAGACTGAGCTGCCACGTCGCGACCAGCCAGCCGAGCGTGGCCCAGCCGGCGTGCCGTCGGGCCGGGCGGAAGCCGTGCCGCATCGACCAGCCGTGGCCTCGGGCCAGCATCGCCAGTGCGAGCGGGATCGCCCCGGCCGAGACGATGTCGAGGTGTCCCTCCTGGGCGAGGCGCCAGGGCGCGTACGCGAAAGCGGCCGCCGCCACCGCGGCGCCGATGGGCCGGGCGCCGAGCTGGCGGACCAGGGCGTAGGCGCCGACCAGCAGCAGGGCATGGGCCAGGACGAACAGGATGTTGTAGCGCAGGATCGCGGCGCCCGGCCCGTCGCCGACCAGGCCGAACGGCGCGTAGCCGAGCAGGCTGTCACCGAACGCGAAGCTGTCCCTGGCCGGGAAGTAGGCGTTCGACTGCCACAGTTTGACCGGGTTGGTACGCAGGACGTGGCCGAGCCAGGACACCTGCCACGCCTGGCGGGACGGGTCACCGAGGTCCTGCGGCAGGGTGTGCATCGGGTAACGCAGCGTGGGCCAGGTCAGCGCGACCGCGAGCAGCGTGGCGACGTAGATCGTCACGGCGTACTCGTGGATGAGTCCGCGGCCGGACGCCCGCAGCCCGCGGCGGATCCGGCCGGCCGGCTTCTCCGGTGTCGTCGCGAAGGCGGTCCAGGGGTCCGGCGGCGCGCCCGGTGGCCGGGTGTCCGGCAGCCCTCTGCGCTGCCGCTTCTCCGCCTTCCCGGCAGTGCCGGCGACCGCGGTCGCTTCAACAGCCGTGAGTCTCCCTGCGGCCGTGGGTTCTGCAGAGGCCCCGGGCTTCGTGCCGCGCCGAGGTTCAGCGGTCGTCGGTTTCGCGTCGGCCCCGGGTTTTCCAGCGGCCCCGGGCTTCGTGCCGGGCCGAGGTTCAGCGGTCGTCGGTTTCGCGTCGGCCCCGGGTTCCCCAGCGGCCGCCGGCCGTGCGGCGACAGTGGGCTCCTGATCGGTTGTGGGCTTCCCGGCCACCGCGAGGTCTTCCTCGGCCCTCAGATCCCGGGTGACCGCGGGCTTTCCGGCATCCACCGGGTCGGCGGCGACCGCGGGCGCGACAACGGTGTCGTGCCGCGCCCCGGCGGAATCCCCGGCACCGTCCCGATTGTCCGGTGACTTGCGGGCCCTGGACCGCAACAGCCCGAACAGCCGCCCGCGCCGGGGCTCCCGGCGCCCCGGCCCCTCCATGCCACCGGCAGCGGACTCGGTCGAGAGCGGTTGCGGCTGCTCGGTCACTGACCCTCCCCGGACCCGTGCGTCAGGCGCCCGACCGCTCCCGCAGCAGGGCGATGTCGGCACTCTGACCTTTCACCCCGCCGGGAGTCTCCACAATGGCCGGGGCTCCGGAGGCGCGGATGGCGGCGACCACCAACTCGGGATCGATCTTCCCATTACCCAGGTTGTCGTGCCGGTCCTGGCCCGAGTCGAATCCGCCCTTGGAGTCGTTCGCGTGGATCAGGTCGATCCGTCCGGTGATCGCCTTGACCCGGTCGACGACGCCGGTCAGATCCTCCCCGCCGGCGAACGCGTGACAGGTGTCCAGGCAGAAACCCGCGCCGAAGGAGCCGACCGCGTCCCACAGGCGGGCCAGGTCGTCGAAGCGCCGGGCGCACGCGTTGTCCCCGCCGGCGGTGTTCTCGATCAGGATCGGGAGCGGCATGCCGCCCTCGCTCTCGGCGTACTCGAACGCCTTGCGCCAGTTGGCGAATCCGGCGGCGAGGTCGGCGCCCGCGCCGACGTGCCCGCCGTGCACGATCAGGCCCTTGGCGCCGAGCTCGGCCGCGGCCCTGGCGTGCGCCATGAGCAGCTTGCGGCTGGGGATACGGATCCGGTTGTTGGGCGAGGCGACATTCACGATGTACGGCGCGTGGATGTAGACATCCACGCTCGAGGCCCGCAGCCGCTCCGCGTCCTCGCGCGGTGGGGGGCTGTTGTACTTCTGCGGGTCGGTGAGGAAGAACTGCACCGCCTCGGCGCCGCGTGCGGCGGCCTCGGCCAGCGGGTCGGCGGGATCGACGTGGGCTCCGATGCGCATGGCACGAGCCTACGACGCGGGTCCGACAGTTTCTGCCGAGCGTCACCGGCCTCCGCCACGCCTCGTTGACCCGACCGATCATGTTTGACCGGATGTCCGTCGGACCGGCGGTGAACTGGGGAGTTGGTGCATGTCGCGGCAGTTCCGATACCGGATGGCGGCTGTGCTGGCCAGCGGTGTGCTCTTCGGTGTGCCGCTGCTCGGCGACGGGACGGCCAGCGCCGAACCGCTCGGGCCGGCCGACCGCCGGGTGACCTTCGGCGGCGGCGCGCTCGGCGTCGCCTGCGGGTCGCAGCCCAGCGTGGAGAGCGTGACGGTACCCGCCGAGAGCACGCTGCACGTGATCAACCGGACCGGCCACGACGCCCGCCTGGAGCTGGGCGGCACGCCACGGGGCGTCATCCCGGACGACGGCGCCGCCGAGGTGGTGTTCCGGCGCGGGACCACGCCGGTGGTGCTCGCCCCGGACTGCCCGGAGTCCGACGAGCCGGTGCCGATGATGGTCACCGCGGTGCCCTCGGACCCGGCGGCCGCCCCGGACGCGGCGTCCGACGACTCCGACTCCGCCTCGCGCCCGTCGGTCATGTCCGATCCGGCGGCGGCCGCGCCGGTCGCCGGTCCGGCCGCGCCGGCGACCGGGGCGCCGCGCTCCCGGCCGATGCGGCACGCGGCGGGCGCGGGCGCTTCGGGCCAGCGGCGGGCGGCCGGCGAGCGCCGGACGGTGCGGGCGCGGACACCCGCCGGTGCGGCCATCGCCGGGGCGCCGGCCGCCGCGGCGAAGAGCAGGGAGCGGATCCCGCGTACGTCGCAGGCCGGGGTCCCGAGGAGCGTGGTGACGCCGCCCGCGGCCCGCGACCCGCTGCCCGCCGCCGACCGGGTCCCGGCGGCCGGCCCGCCCGCCGCTGACCCGGTCCGGGCGACCCCCGGGGAGGCTCCCGCGGCGGACCCGGACCGTGTGACCACCCCGGCGGCGGAGCCGGTCGCCGCGATCCAGCCGATCCGGACCGGCCGGCCGATCGGGCTGCTCGGGGTGATCGCGACGGTGTGCACGCTGGGCGTGCTGATCGCCGCTATTCGGGCAATCGTGTCGCAACGTGCATCAAGGGCAAATGTGGCGTAAGCTTCTGTTCGTAAGGCTCCGCGGGGCGACCGCGTCCACCTCATCGGTGTGGTCGTTCCTCCCCAGGTCCCACCCAACGAACCGGACCGGGCGCCCCGCGGCTCTGCGGCACGAGGACCCCGTCCACGGACGGGGTCTTCGTTTTGGGTTGGAGCGCCCAGCCTGGGTATGCTGGCTCGGTTCGCAGACTTTCCGCCGTGGGCGTCGTCTCTCCCACGGCTTTCTTCTGCGTTCGACACAAGACCTCCTGCCACGGAGAGACCGTGGCCGCATAGCCCACAGGAGGTGAATGTCTTGCGTCATTACGAACTCATGGTGATCCTCGACCCTTCGCTCGAGGAGCGCACCGTGGCCCCGTCGCTCGACCAGTACCTGAACGTGATCAGGACCGCGGGTGGCTCGGTGGAGAAGCTCGACGTGTGGGGCCGTCGCCGGCTCTCGTTCGAGATCAACAAGAAGGCTGAGGGTATCTACGCGGTCGTCGACCTGCAGGCGACGCCCGAGGCCGTGGCCGAGCTGGACCGTCAGCTCCGGCTCAACGAGTCCATCCTGCGGACCAAGGTCATCCGTCCCGAGACCCGCTGAGGCGTTTTTGTCAGAGGGTCCTGAGACCCTTTGCGTCAACGACTTGAGCGGCGAGGAGAAGTTTCATGGCTGGAGAAACCGTAATCACGGTGGTTGGCAACCTGGTCAACGACCCTGAGCTGCGCTTCACCAATTCGGGTGCGGCGGTCTGTTCGTTCCGCATCGCTTCCACCCCGCGGACTCTGGACCGGCAGTCGGGCGAATGGAAAGACGGCGAGCCACTGTTCCTCTCGTGCAGCATCTGGCGTGACGCCGCCGAGCACGTGTCCGAGTCGCTGCAGCGCGGCGCTCGGGTGATCGTGCAGGGGCGGCTGCGCCAGCGCAGCTACGACACCAAAGAGGGAGAGAAGCGCACCGTCATGGAGCTCGAGGTCGACGAGATCGGCCCGTCTCTGCGGTACGCCACGGCCAAGGTGCAGAAGATGAGCCGTTCCGGCGGCGGGGGTGGCTTCGGCGCCTCCGGCGGCGGTAACCGCCAGCAGTTCGGCGGCGGCAACAGCGGTGGCGGCGGCCGGAGCAACAACGACTTCGACGACCCCTGGGCGTCGGCGGCCCCGGCCTCCAGCGGCCGCTCCGGCGGCAACTCCTCGTTCGACGACGAGCCTCCCTTCTAAGCCCTCGGGCTTTCTTGAGTTCAGGAGTAAGAGCAATGGCTAAGGCTGCGGCGCTTCGCAAGCCGAAGAAGAAGGTGAACCCGCTCGACAAGGACGGGATCACCTACATCGACTACAAGGACACCGCGCTTCTGCGGAAGTTCATCTCGGACCGCGGCAAGATTCGTGCCCGCCGCGTCACCGGTGTGACCTCGCAGCAGCAGCGGCAGATCGCCCGCGCGGTCAAGAACGCGCGCGAGATGGCGCTCCTGCCGTACACGGCGACGGCGCGCTGAGGAGGGTCACCCAGATGAAGATCATCCTCACTCAGGAGGTGTCGGGTCTCGGCACCCCCGGCGACATCGTCGAGGTGAAGAACGGCTACGGCCGTAACTACCTGCTGCCGCAGGGCTTCGCGATCCAGTGGACCAAGGGCGCCGAGAAGCAGGTCGCGGTCATCAAGCGGGCCCGCGAGGCGCGCGAGATCCGGGACCTGGGCCAGGCGAACGAGGTCAAGGACCAGCTGTCCGGCCTCAAGGTCACGCTGAGCGCGCGCTCCGGCAACGGCGGCCGCCTGTTCGGCTCGATCACCCCGGCCGAGATCGTGGACGCGGTCAAGGCCGCCGGTGGTCCGTCGCTGGACCGTCGTCGTCTCGAGCTGCCGGGTCACATCAAGACCACGGGCTCGTACAACGTCCAGGTCAAGCTGCACCCCGAGGTGACCGCCACGTTCCCGGTGAACGTGGTCGCCGCCAAGTAGTTCTCGCACCACCGCGTACGGCGCGCCGGGCTCAGCCCCGGCGCGCCGTTCGTGTTTGCGCTGTCCGGCTCGGTGAGCGGCGGGATGGCCGGGCACGAAGACCGCGCAGAGATGCGGGTCAGGGCCGAGCGGACACGGGCGCCGAGCGGACACGGGCCCGGGCACGACGGGGAAGCGGGTCAGCTGAGGCTGTTGCCGGTGATCGCCGAGCTCAGCACCGTGGCCAGGCCACCGCCGACGACGGCCGCGGCCAGGCCGACGCTCGCGGACTTCCACGCCGTGGTGGCGAAACGCAGGCCGAAGGCGACGACGATGCTCAGCGCCAGCGAGATGCCGAACTCCGGCGCGGCGTTGGCGAGCGTCTGCAGAGCGTGCGCGCGCTGGCCGCTGTTCAGCAGCAGCATGCCGGCGACGAAGAGGACCACCGGCACGCCGTACCAGACGACCGTGTATCCGACCGCGGCGAGCGGGCTGGTCGAGGTCTCCTCGTCCTCCTCGTCGTCCGGGTTGAGCAGGTCGTTCGGCTGGCCGGAGAGCAGGGCGCTGCTGACCGGGCGCCGCTCGTAGGCGCCGGTGTTCTCGAAGAAGGCGCTGCTCGTGGCGCGGCGCGGTGGCCAGGAGGTGTCGGCCTCCGGTGCGGCGTCCGGCGACGCGGCGATCACCGAGGTGGCGCTCAGGGCCAGGTTCGCGCCGCCGGAGACCGCCGCGGAGCCGCTCGGCCGAAAGGGCGGGAAGTCCGAGGTGCTGAAACGCTGCGGCTCGCCGTCGACCAGGTCCGCGCTGAGGTCACGACGCCAGTCGTCGGCGGCCGGAGCGGCGTTCGGGCGGTAGCCGGTGCTGCCGGGGACCGCGGCGGCGCCGGAGACGGGCGCCGTGCTCACGTCGGCCCGCCAGTCGGTACCGGTGGCGGTGGCGCGGTAGCCGGCCGCGCCCGAGGTGGGCGCGACGCTGGTGGCGCCGTTGAGTGCCGCGCGCCAGTCCGCACCCGGGGGTGCGGTGCCGCCGGCTGCGGTGCCGCCGTTGAGCCCGCTCCTCCGGTCCGTGCTCGCAGCCGGGGCTCCGCCGGGTGCGGTGGCGGCCTCGTTGAGTGCGGCGCGCCAGTCGCCGCCGGGTGCCGGGACGCCGCCCGGCGCCGGGACGCCGTTCGTGCCGGGGCGCCGGGCGCTGCCGGGCCCGGGGAAGCCCTCGGCGCCGGGGCGCCGGGCGCTGCCGGGAACGCCGGCGCCGCCGGCCGCATCGGGTGCCGCGGTCCCGTCGGGAGCTGATCCGCCGTCGATGCCGGCCCGCCAGTCGGCGCTCGCGGTGGCGCGATAACCGGACACCGGAGCGGCGGCGCCGCCGCTCGTCCCGGTACGCCAGTCGCCACCGGCGGTGGCCCGGTACCCCGCAGAGCCGGAGACCGGAGCCGCGTCGGCGCCGCCGTCGAGGCCGGCGCGCCAGGCGCCGCCCGGGGCGGGACCGGAGGTCGGGGCGACGTTGTCGGCTCCGGCGCGCCAGCCGCCCCCGTCCGGCGCGCCGCCGTTGCGGTGACCGGGATCCGGGGCCGTGCCGCGGCGGTGACCGCCGTCGCCCGGTCCCGAGCCGCTCCAGCCCGGAGCCGGTCCGTTGTCACCGTTCCAGGATGTTCCGGTGGCGGGGCCGCCGGGGCCACGCCAGTCGTCGCGGCCCCGGCCACCGAAGGGCGGGTCGTCGCGGTCGTCGCGGCGGCGCGGGGATTCGTAGCGGTCCACACCGTCGTCGGAAGCCTCCGGTGACCAGGACGGCGGGCCGCCGGGAAGCTCGCGCTGGGCGCCGTAGGCGGGCTTGCGCGTGTCACGGCGGCCGGTGTCACGCCACGACGGGTCGCCGCCGTAGCCGTTCCGCCACGAGCCCTCGTCGTCCCGCCGCGGTGGGCCGGCGGGGAGTTCCCGGGCGCCGTGGGACGGGCCGGGTAACTCGCGGCCGCCGCTCATCCGGCGCTGGTCGGACCAGGTCGAGCCGTCGGTCTCCGGGGCGCCGTAACCGGTGCGGCGCGGGGCCCGGTCCGGCTCCGGCCAGGCGGCGCCGTCCGGCTCGGCGTCGTAACCGGTCTGCCGCGGCACGCGCGGGGAGTCCGACCACGAGGTGCGGCCGGCCGGCAGCGCACGCGGCTGCGGAGTGCCGTAACCGGGCTCGTCCCAGTCACCGGACCGGCCGGCGGGCAGCTCACGCGGCGCTTCCTGCCGGGGCGGCAACGGCCCCGGCCGCCAACCGCCGGTGGCGTAATCGTCGTCCGGGCCGACCGACCGGCGCCCGGGAGGCTCGGACCAGGCGTCCGGCGGCGGTTCAGGTGCGCGGCGGCGGCCTCCGCCGCCGTCATTTCCGAGCCCGTTGCCGTACGCCGTGGGAGCGCCCGGTCCGGCCCGGTAGTCGTCCGGGTCGCCGGCCCCGCGGAAGCGGCCGGACGTGTACGGATCGGACTGGCCGGCTCCGGTCCACGAGGCGCCGCCACCGTCCGGCATCGCGCTGCGGGGCGTCGCCGGGCCGGGCATCGCGCCGCCGGACCAGGCAGCGCCGCTGCCGGGCATGGCGCTGCGCGGGGCAGCCGGGCCGGGCATGGCGCTGCGCGGGGTGGCCGGGCCCGGCATGGCGCTGCGCTGGCGCGGGTCGTCCGGGATCGCGCTGCTCGGCAGCGGCCCGCCGGGCACCCCACCGATCGGGCCGGACGGCTCGTCGTCGCGCCGGCTGCGTCGTCCGCCGCCACCCCAGCCGTCCGCGCCGGCCGGCTCGGGTGGCGGCGCGGTGCCGCCCCGCCGCTTCATCTCCTCGCGGCGAGCCGCCTCGGCCCGCCAGGCCAGGACGCGGGGGTCGTCCTCGGCCCGGCTCCACTGCCCGGTGTCCGGGTCGCGCGTCCAGTTGCTGGTGTCCGGCTCGGCGTCCCAGGAGGCGGTGTCCTCACGCCAGTCCGTCGCGTTCGCGTTGTAGCGCTGCGTCCGCCGGGCGCGCCGGCCGGTGCCGCGCTCGCGCTCGGGCAGGCCACCGGAGGCGGCGGCGCCCTCGGCACGGATCCGGCCGCTGACGTCCGGCGACGGGGCGTCGTCCGGCGCGGCGCGGCGGGACAGGCGGGTGGAGGACTCGGGGCGTACGCCGTACCGGATCGGGGTCTGACCGCCGCGCTCGCCGTAGGCGGCGCCGGAGCCCTGAGCCGGGTATCCGTCCTGTTCCGCGGCTTGGCCGCGGTCGTGTTCAGCGGAGCGCCGGCGGCGCGGGGAGGCCAGCGGTTCCGCCCGGTCGGCGTCGTAGCCGCGGCGGCTGGAGCGGCTGCCCCGGGACGGGGCCGGCGGGACCGGGTCGGGAGCCGGCGAGCCGGGCGCGAGCGGGATGCTGCCGGTGTCGGTGTGCCCGGCCCAGTCGTCGGTGTCGGCGGTGCTGGTCCAGCCGGTGCCCCCGGCGGGCTGGGTATCCGGCTCGGGCGCGCGTCGGCGGCCCCGCCGGGTGGACCACTCGGTGTCGGCGCCGCGCCGCCAGGCGGCACGGTCGTCCTCCCGGACGAAGTGCCGGCCGTCGTCACGGGGACCGGCCTGCCAGCCGGGACCGTCGGACCGCTCCCAGCCGCCGACGTCGGTGGTGTTCTCCCCGGGGGTGTGGCGCGCGTCGCTCCACGACCCGGACGGGGTGGCGCTCTCGGCGGACCGCTGCCACGACGGCGACGAGGGCTGCTGCCAGGACGGGGTGCGGCCGGACTGCTGCCACGAGGGCGTCGACGCGGAGGGCTGCTGCCACGACGGGGCCGGGGTGGAGGCGGACTGCCGCCACGAGGGCGTCTGCGCGGAGGATTGCTGCCAGGACGGGGTCGATGCCGACGGTTGCTGCCAGGACGGCGTCGATGCCGACGGCTGTTGCCAGGACGGCGTGCCGGAGCTGCTCCAGGTCTGCTCGACCGGGGTGGTCGCGGCCCGCCCGGCGTCCGCGTCGCGCCGCCAGGACGGGGTGTCCGACCGGCTGGACGGGAGGTCCCGGCCGGCGCCGACCTCCTGCTCCGGCGTCGGCCACGCGGTGCCGGAGATGGTCGCGCGATCGGGCGTGCTCTCCGCGTCCTGCCCGGACTGCCACGCCTCGGTGGTGGAACGCCAGACGTGTGATCCGGTGGAGGAGCGCCACTCGGTGGTCTGCCGCCAGCGCGCGCCGGTGGCCCGCCACTCCGAGGTCTGGGTGCGCCAGCCGACGCCGTCGGCCGGGAAGGTGGGCCGGCCGGTGGAGGCCACCTCGGACCAGCGATTCGCCGGCTCGACGGCCTGGCCGCCACCATCCGAGTACGGCTCGATCTCGCTCTGCTGCGCCCAGGCGTCCGCCCGGCGCTGCCAGGTGAGGGCCTCGGGGCTGGGCGTCATGCTGCCGGTGTCGGTGAGCGCGGACCAGCGCGGCTCGGTTTCGTCGATCTCCGATTCCCGGGTGGGCCAAGCCTCCGCAGCGCGCCTGTCGCGCGACATGCGGGCGCCGTAGTCCCACTCCCGTTGGTCCACCTGAAAAGGGTGACGTGCCGGAGACGGAACCGCAACGCCTCACAGCGACAGCTTGCTCACCCGACCCGGTAAATCCGCAGATCCATCAGCTTTTCTGCCCTCCACAGGAAGGAGCCAGAAAAGTGCTGCTGGAGGTCTTTCCCCAGGAGTTGTCCACATGCTGTGCACAGGGCTGCCCACAGCTGAGGGCCACCTGTCCACAGGTTGTCCCAAGACTCGTCCACCGTGGCAGTTGGGCTGGTCGTGACGGGGTTCGTACAGTGGTCCAGCCCTCTGATCGACCGGATCTGCTGAAGTAGCCACGGACTCGGCCGAAGGAGTCGTCCGAGGGTTGTTCGATCGTGATGGCGGCATGGTCAATTAAGGGGGATGTCCCGGTGTCGATCACCGACGACGCACGTCCGGATCCGCGTCCCCCGGCTCAGCCGACCGGGGGACCCCAGAGCGGCGGGTTCGGCCGTTCCGGGCCGACGAACGGTGGGCAGTTCGACAAGGCGCCGCCGCAGGACGTCGCGGCCGAGCAGGGCGTGCTGGGCGGCATGCTGCTGTCCAAGGACGCGATCGCCGACGTGGTCGAGATCCTCAAGACCAACGACTTCTACCGGCCGGTGCACGCCACCATCTACGACGTCATCCTGGACCTGTACGGGCGGGGTGAGCCGGCCGACGCGCTGACCGTGGCGGCGGCCCTGGCCGACAGCGGTGACCTGCAGCGGGTCGGCGGCGTGCCCTATCTGCACACGCTGATCGAGAGCGTGCCGACCGCGGCCAACGCCTCCTACTACGCCCGGATCGTCTCGGAGCGGGCGATCCTGCGCCGGCTGGTCGAGGCGGGCACCCGGATCGTCCAGCTCGGCTACGGCACGGGCGGCAACGGCGGCCGCGACGTGGACGACATCGTCGACCTGGCCCAGCAGGCGATCTACGACGTGACCGAGAAACGGGTCAGCGAGGACTTCGCCGCGCTCGGCGACATGCTGCAGCCGACCCTGGACGAGATCGAGGCGGTCGGCGCCGCGGGTGGCGTGATGACCGGCGTCCCGACCGGCTTCAACGACCTGGACCGGCTGCTCAACGGCCTGCACCCGGGTCAGCTGATCATCGTCGCCGGCCGTCCGGGTCTGGGCAAGTCGACCGCGAGCATGGACTTCGCCCGCAACGCCGCGATCCGGCACGGCTGCGCCAGCGCCATCTTCTCGCTGGAAATGAGCAAGATCGAGATGGTGATGCGGTTGCTCTCCGCGGAGGCGCGGGTGCCGCTGCACACCCTCCGGTCCGGTCAGCTCTCCGACGACGACTGGACCAAGCTGGCTCGGCGGATGGGCGAGATCAGCGAGGCGCCCATCTTCGTCGACGACACGCCCAACATGAATCTGATGGAGATCCGGGCCAAGGCGCGCCGGCTCAAGCAGCGGCACAACCTCAAGCTGCTGGTCATCGACTATCTCCAGCTGATGTCCTCGCCGAAGAAGACCGAGAGCCGTCAGCAGGAGGTCTCCGAGCTGTCGCGTGGTCTCAAGCTGCTGGCCAAGGAGATCGAGTGCCCGGTGATCGGCGTCAGCCAGCTGAACCGTGGCCCGGAGCAGCGGACCGACAAGCGGCCCCAGCTTTCCGACCTGCGTGAGTCCGGCTCGATCGAGCAGGACGCCGACGTCGTGATCCTGCTGCACCGCGACGACTACTACGACAAGGAGTCCCCGCGGGCCGGCGAGGCCGACTTCATCGTGGCCAAGCACCGTAACGGGCCGACCGACACGATCACGGTGGCGGCGCAGCTGCACCTGTCCCGTTTCGTCGACATGGCCATCTAACCCGCATTCCACCGCGGGTGGACGCCCGTGGCACGCCGGGTCGCGGCAGAACCGCGGCCCCCGTCCGGCGTACGGCGGGCGTCCGGCCGCAGCCGCGACGGGCGCGGCTGCGGCGGCTGGGGTCAGGCCGCCTCGTCCGGCGGGCGGTGCGTGGTGACCAGCCGTTCGACCTGCCGGTGCTTGCCGGCGGCAGCGTGCTGCACCGTCTCGACGATGATCCGGGCCAGGGTGTCGACGTTCCACTCGCGGCAGGCTTGCTGGTCGAGCCGCAGGTCGACGAGCTCGCCGTCGGCATTCACGGTGGCGTGCACGACGCCGTCCGGGGACTCCGCGCTCACCTGCATGGTGGCCAGGCTGCGCTGCAGTTCGTCCACTCCGGAGCGGAGCTCCTCGTAGCGGCCGTAGACGTCTTCCAAGTCGGTCCGTAGCGCCTGGTTCGCCGCGCGCTCAGCGATTTCAGTCACGGTTGTTCCTCCGTTCGCCGTGACAGGGGGGCGACGTGAGAATACCCAAGATCCGCGACGTTGCGTATTCCAGTGACTTCGTAACGCGAACGAAAAAAGAGACCTATCGAAATGGTTCACTCGTAAGTGACCGAACGACTCCAATTTGTGGTCACGTAGCGTGACAAAGGCCACTGTGGTAGGTGGCGTCGAGGGACGGTGACGGGCTGGCCCGGCTCAGTTGCCGCTGGTCGACGTGCCAAGCATGGGAAGGGCCGCCGTGGCGGGACCGAGCAGCCGACGGTCGCTCTCGGTCAACGCCATCCGGCCGGCGCACTTCAGTGACAGCTCTCGGCCGTCCCCATTCGCGGGCAGTTCGGTGTCACCCAGCAGGCCGGTGATCGTGGTGACCGCCACGTCCATCGCCGAATCGGATGGTCGAGGGTGCACTGACCGGTTACCGAGCAGATCCACATGGTGCAGGAACGCCTCGGTTATCAGGGTGGCGAAAAAGTCCGAAAGGGCGAGTACCAATCCCTGGGTCATCACCCGTCGCCCGTCCTCGGGTGAGCCGACCGGCGCGGCTGTGCCGGCAGCCGAGGCTGCGGTTCCGCTGGCGGTTCCGGGTGTGCTGGCGGTTCCGGGTGGCCGAGGGTCGCGGACCCGTTGGTGGCCGCCGGTGCGCCGGCGGCCACGACCGTGCCGGCGACCTCGGCTGCGCTTGCGATGGTGGGAACGTCACCGCCGGCCTGGGCGGCGGTCGCCCGGACCGCGGCCGGGGCGGGGGTCGATCAGAGCGTGACGATGCCGCCGGGGCGGTCGAAAGCCGCGGCGCAGCGACGGATCCAGCGGGCATGAGCGCCGGCGGCTTCGCTGCCGGAAGAACCGGATCGCGTACGCCAGTAGCCGACGACATCCGTGTCCACCGGCGCCCGGCTCGGGGTGGCCAGCGCACGCGGGGCATCTCCGGTGAGGTGGAAGAGCAGGTCGGCGCGGCTCCATCCGGGACGGCCGGAGGGGGGAGGAGGTCGTGGTCGCTGAGCCCGGCGACGAACCCGTTCACCCCGGAGTAGGCGCCGCGTCGAGTGCTCGGACCAGGCCGTGGGCGCCCGGCAGCGCCATGCCACCAGCCTTGCAGGCCCGCGCATGCGGCCCGGACGGCTCCCCGGTCCAGCGGGAGAGCGCGTGGGGCCTCCGTTCCGGCCACGAGACCGGAGCGGAGGCCCCACGGTGCCGGCGAAGGCCTCACGGTGCCGGCGAAGGCCTCACGGTGCGCGCGAAGGCCTCACGGTGCGCGCGAAGGCCTCACGGTGCGCGCGAAGGCCTCACGGTGCGCGCGAAGGCCTGAGTCGTCGAACCGGTCGCAGGAACGCCGGCTCCGCGACCCGGCCGTCCGCCGCCGCGCCCGTCGGCTCGAGCTGTCCGGCCCGAGCCGCGGCGCGCCCGCCTGAGCGGTCGGGCTGTCCGGCCCGAGCGCGGCACGCCCGCCTGAGTGGTCGGGCCGGGCGAAGTGCCCGAGGCGGTCAGTGGAACGCCACGGGCCGAGCCCGAACGAACCGTCAGTCGAACAGGTCGTGCAGGAAGCTGCGACGGCGGTAGTGGCCGTGGTGCCCGTAGGCGCGGTAGTGGCCGTGATGTCCGTACTGCGGCACCGGCGGCGGGTAGTGCGCGGCCGGCGCGTGGTGGACCGGGGCGCCGTAGGCGGGCGGCGGCGGGGGCGGCGGAATGTAGCCGTGCCCGCCGTGCGGGGGCGGAGGCGGGGGCGGCGGGGTGTGGGCGGCGGGGCCCGGCGCCGGCGCGGATCGGTTGTAGCTGGCCTCGGCCGCGAAAAGTTTCTCCAGCTCACCGCGGTCGAGGTAGATGCCGCGGCACTCGGTGCACTGGTCGATCGTGACGCCGCTGCGCTCGTAGACCCGCATCTCACCGTGGCACTTGGGACAGGTCATCTGCATCTGCATTCCATTGACGGTACAAGGCGGTGTCATGCCGTGGGGCCGAAGAAGCTGTGTGCTTCCTGTACACGTTCGGGTCCGGGGCCAGGTCAGGGTGCCGGGAGGGGCCGTTCCGCGCTGCCGGCCGGGGCGCGCAGCACCGGGGCCCAGAGCAGCAGCGCCGCCGGGTAGAGCAGATATCCGAACCGGGTGGTGGGCATCAGCAGGATCGCCGCGAGCAGGCCCCAGCCGCAGTACAGTGCGGCTGTGCCGGCGTCGCGGGGTGGCCGGCGCAGCAGCCGCCAAGCGATCACCAGGGCGGCCGCGGCGAGCAGGGCGGCGGCCAGGAGGCGACCGCCGGGCAGGTGTTGCGCGATCAGATAGCCGGGGAACGGCGACTGCGCCGGGCTGCTCACCAGGCCGTGCCCGAGGGGGAAGCGGACCACGTTCTCCAGCAGCGAGTCGGCGTTCACCAGCAGCGGCGGCAGCAGGGCGAGCACCGGCAGGCCCAGCGCGGGCGGCAGCATCCGACGCCCCCGGCCGGCGGCCACGGCGCCCGGCCCGGTGGTCACGCCGCCCGCCCCGGCCGCCCCGCCGGCCCCGGTGGCCCCGCCGGCCCCGGTGGTCACGGCACCCGGCCCGGTGGTCACGCCGCCTGCCCCGGTGGTCACGGCACCTGGTCCGGTGGTCAGGGCGCCCGTGCCGGTGGTCAGGGCACCCGTGCCGGTGGTCACGGCACCCGTGCCGGTGGTCACGGCACCCCGGCCGACCGCCGGGGCAGCCCACCGACCGGCCAGGGACAGGACGGCCAGCACGGCGACGACCGGGAGGGCGAACAGCTTCGCCGCCGCGGCGGCCCCGACCGCGACGCCGGACCAGCCGTACCGGCCGGTGGCGGCGAGGGCCAGCGCCAGCAGGCACAGCGCCAGCACCGGGATGTCGTCGCCGCCGGTGGCCAGCGTCAGCGCGGTCACCGGGAGGACGGTCGCGGCCTGGATCGCTCGTACCGGAAAGGGGTGGGAGCGGCGCAGGACGGCGACGGCCCCGCCCACCGCGACCACCGCGGTGATCGCGAACCAGATCCGCGCGTCGGTCCACCAGTGCTCGCCGGCGAGCGCGCGCGGAAGGCCGAAGACGGCCATCCCGGGCTGGTAGGGGCGGTAGCCCAGCAGGCGCTCGTCGACCGCGAGCGCGGCGATCTCGGAACGGCTCAGGTACGGCGTGCCGTGCTCCAGCAGAGACCGGCCCATCGCCTCGACGACCAGCACCTCCTCCTGTGCCCGGCCGGTACGCCCGCCGGCCCGCTGCACCGCCTCGACGACCAGCGGCAGCAGGGCGACGGCCGCCCAGGTCAGCCAGGCCAGCCCGGCCCGGACCCGGTCGCCGGAACGGCGCAGCAACAGCTGGACGGCCACCACGAGGGTGGCGAGCGCATAGCCCCAGACGGCGATCAGGCCCCAGGCGCGGTGCGGCTCCAGGGTCGACGTCACACCGGTGACCAGGGCGAACACCGCGGAGATCAGGTACAGCCCGAGGTCGGCCGCGAGTCCACCGGCGGCCCGGTCGATGCGCCCGAGCGGTCCGCCGGCGGGTTTCGTCACGCCGGCAAGTGTGGCAGAGAGGATCTCCCCGACCCGGCCGACCGGCGAGCCGGCATCCGCACCACGGCGCCGGCGTCGTGCAGGGCCGTCGCCAGCACTCCGGGACGGCCGCCGGAACCACGCTGCAGCGTGCCGAGCAGGCGCGCCGCCGAGAGCGGCCGGGCGAACAGGTGACCCTGCCCGGCCTGGCAGCCCAGCTCCCACAGCGCGCGCCGCTGCGGCTCGCTCTCCACCCCCTCGGCGACCACCGTCAGGTGCAGGTTGCGGGCCAGGTCGACGGTGGTCCGGACGACCGCGGCCGCCTCTGCCGAGGTCTCCACCGCGGCCACGAACCCACGATCGATCTTGAGTTGGTGCACCGGGATGCGGGAGAGCACCGAGAGTGAGGACACCCCGGTGCCGAAGTCGTCGACGGCCAGCCGGATCCCGGCGTTGCGCAGCTCGGCGAGCACCCGCTCGACCACGTCCAGCTGACTGATCGTGAGGGTCTCGGTGAGCTCCAGGACCAGCTGCCCGGGGGACACGTCGTGGCGTTCCAGCCGGGCCAGCACGGTGGCCGGGAAGTGCGGGTCGAGCAGGCTGCGTGGCGACACGTTGACCGCCACCGGCAGGTCGAAGCCGGCCGCCCGCCAGCCCTGCATGGCCAGCAGCGACTCCTCCAGCACGGCGTCGGCGAACGCCGGCAGCTGCCCGGAGCGTTCCACCGTCTCCAGGAACTGCACCGGGCTGAGGTCGCCGTGGTCGGGATGGTTCCACCGGGCCAGCGCCTCGGCCGAGACCACCTCGCCGCTGCCCAGGTCGACGATCGGCTGGAAGTCCACGGTGAACTCGTGCTCGCTGACCGCCCGGCGCAGCTCACCGGTGAGCATCAGCCGCTCGACGTCCGCGGTGTCCCGGGCGTGCGCGTAGATCATGGTCGGCTCGCCGGCACGTTTCGCCTGGTACATCGCGATGTCGGCGCGCCGCATCAGCTCCTCGACGCTGCCCGCGCCGGCGGCCAGCGCGATGCCGCCGGCCGCCTCCACGGTGATCCGCATTCCCTCCACCTCGATGCTCGGCTCCAGCGCGCCGAGCATGGTGGCCGCCCGGTGGTTGGCCAGGGCCGGCGTGGGCAGCCCGGTGAGCAGCACCGCGAACTCGTCGCCGCCCAGCCGGGCGACCAGGTCACCGGGCTCGGCCGCCTCGTTCAGCCGGCGGGCCACCTCGCACAGCACGTCGTCGCCGGCCGCGTGCCCGAGCGTGTCGTTGACCTCCTTGAAGTGGTTGAGGTCGATGAGCAGCAGTGCCACCAGGCTGCGGTGGCCGCCGTCGGAGAACAGGCGACCGGCCCGTTCGTACAGCTGGCGGCGGTTGGGCAGGCCGGTGAGCGAGTCGTGGGTGGCGGCGTGCGCGTTCTCCGCGGCGATCCGGGCCAGTTCGGCGTACGCCTGCGCGTTGCGGATCGCGGTGCAGACCGCCGACGCGAAGGTGCGCAGTTTGTACTGCTCCACCTCGGTCAGCCGGACCGTCCCGCCGAAGCGCAGCCGCAGCACCCCGACCCGGACCCCGCCGTCGTGCGCGACGAGGTCCACCGTGGTCTCGTCGGGCCGGCTGGGCCGGCCGGACAGCGGGCCGTCGGCGAGCACCTGCGACTCGGTGGCGCGAACGGACCGGTCGGCGTTCTCCGCGGTGAGGTCGATCGCGGCCTCGGCGGCCGAGAAGATCTGCGCCGCCCGGATGGTCGCCGAGTGCAGGACCTGGGTCAGGTCCACGGCGTTGAGCTCGTCGGTGGCCTTGGCGAGACGCTGCCAGGACTCGCGTTCCTGCCGGGTCCGGGCGCTGCGTGACTGCCAGAGGTGCATGCACGCCACAACGAGCGGAACGACCAGCAGGAGCAGCACGTTCGCGTCGGTGGACAGCACCCACAGCACGACCACGGTGGCGAGGAACTGGCCGAGGTGGCCGATCAGCTTGCCGGTCCAGTTCTGCCGGGCGGCCTGCCGGATGGTGGTGCGCGCGTCGGCCGCCATGATCGGTACGAAGACCACCTGGTCGGTCACCGCGAAGGCGATCAGCCCGGCGAGGATGGCCAGCGTCGGCGCGTGCGGCGCGGTCAGGTCGGGCTCGATGTCCAGGGCGAGGAAGGCGCCCGCCGCGGCGCTGACGGTCAGGGCCTCCTTGGCCATCGCGTACGCCGTCTTGCGGGTGCCGACCCGGGTCCAGAGCTTCAGGACCGCCTGGCCGGCGACCGCGCAGAGCAGCACCCACGGCGGGGGCAGCAGGGTCAGGCCGACGAGCACCGGAACCTCACCCCAGGCGGTGCCGTTCAGGGTGGACTTCATCCGGACGTAGACCCGCAGCCGGTTGGCGGCGATCACCGCGACGCAGAGCAGACCCAGCGCCATCGGCGGGGGTGGGGGCCCCGGGTGCCGGTGTGCGTAGATCGCCCAGCCGGCGCCGGCGCCGAGCCCCAACACGACGACGAGACCGACGAGCAGCCGAAGCCGCTGATCGGTCGCGTCGTCGTTGGTACCGGTGTCAGACATGCTGTCCCTGTCGCCGAACGCAACTGAGCCGTAGCTCAGGGTTCAAGGCTATTCATATGCGCCGTTCCGCGCATCCTCGTCTTTTTCAGCCCCAGTCGTTGCTACCGCGCATGGCTCTCTCCTCACCCCTTGGCGCTTCGTGGCCGGGAGCGGTTGGTCCGCCCGCCGAACCGTTCTCGTCCACTAACGACGTTTGCTGCGGTGTGTCGCGACAGGGCAGAACGTTAGGCGGCGATCATGCCGTTTTCCAGCGGATCGTGTCGTTATGCGCATAATGCGGAAAGAGCCCGGAGAGCCGTTACGGACGGTTTCCGAATGGCAACCGAATGCGATGAAGAATGGGTTGCCGATTACAATTTTCATTGTCATCGCAGCGGCTCTGGCCAGTGCCGGAACCCTACGGAGGCGGTGTGGACAAAGTGTGAAGCCGATCCGGCGACGATGCGAACGTGTCCGGCTCCGGCGCTCTATAAGCTCCCGGTATGCCCCAGGAAACGCACCTGACGCACGTCGACGAGACCGGCGCCGCCCGGATGGTCGACGTGTCCGCCAAGTCGGTGAGCGATCGCCGCGCCGTCGCGGCCGGTACGGTCCGCACCACCCCCGAGGTGATCGAGCTCCTGCGGGCCGACGACCTCCCGAAAGGCGACGCCCTCGCGGTCGCCCGGCTGGCCGGGATCATGGGCGCCAAGCGCACCCCCGACCTGATCCCGCTCTGTCACCCGATCGGGCTGCACGGGGTCAAGGTGGAGCTGGTGCTCGGCGACGACACGGTCGAGATCACCGCCACCACCAAGACCGCCGACCGCACCGGGGTCGAGATGGAGGCGCTCACCGCGGTGGCCACCGCCGGTCTCGCGATGATCGACATGATCAAGGCGGTGGACCCGGCGGCCAGCATCGAAGCGGTGCGGGTGCTGCGCAAGCAGGGCGGCAAGACCGGCGATTGGGTACGCCCGGAGGACCGGCCGTGACGATCCGCGCGCGAGTCGTCGTCGCCTCGAACCGCGCCGCCGCCGGGGTCTACGCCGACACCAGCGGCCCCCGCCTGGTCGCCGGCCTGCGTGACCTGGGTTGCGAGGTGGACGAGCCGGTGGTGGTCCCGGACGGCGCTCCGGTGACCGAGGCGCTGCGGGCGGCGCTCGCCGACGGCGTGGACGTGATCCTGACCAGCGGCGGGACCGGCGTCACCCCGACCGACCGGACCCCGGAGGCGACCCGCGGACTGCTCGACTTCGAGATCCCGGGCATCGCCGAGGCGATCCGTGCGTACAGCCGTGACCGGGTCCCGGCCGCCGCGCTGTCCCGGGGGCTCGCCGGGGTGGCCGGCCGGACCCTGATCGTGAACCTGCCCGGTTCCACCGGCGGGGCCAAGGACGGCCTCGCGGTCCTCGGGCCGCTGCTGGCCCACACGGTCGACCAGATCAGGGGCGGCGACCACTAGCGGATTAGGCTCGACCGGTGAGCGCTGACGAGAACACCCCGGTCGGCTGGGACGAAGCCCGCCGGCTGGCCTATCAGGCCGGTCTCGCCGCCTCGGCGGGCGCCGAGCGGATCCCCCTGGCCGACGGCGACGGCCGCACCCTCGCCGAGCCGCTGCGTGCCCTCACCGCCCTGCCGGCGTTCCCGACCTCCAGCATCGACGGCTGGGCGGTGCGCGGGACGGGCCCGTGGCGGCGGGTCGGCCGGGTGCTGGCCGGCGGCACGCCACCGCCGCTGACCGAGGACGGCACCTGCGTGGAGATCGCCACCGGCGCGATGGTGCCCGGTGGCGCCGCCGCCCTGATCCGCGTGGAGGAGTCGGCCATCGGCCCGGACGGCCTGGTCACCGGCGTTCCGCGGCCCGCGCCGGAATGGCGCCTGCCGGGCGAGGAGGCCGAGCTCGGCGAGGAGCTGCTGCCGGCCGGCACGGCCGTCGACCCGGCCGTCATCGGCGTCGCCGCGACCTGTGGCTACGAGACCCTGACGGTCCGCCCGGAGCCGCGCGCCGCCCTGCTGGTCTTCGGCGACGAACTGCTCACCTCCGGCCCGCCCGGCGCCGGCCGGGTCCGGGACTCGCTCGGCCCGCAGGTCCCGGCCTGGTTGCGCCGCTACGGCGCCACGGTGACCTCGGTCGCCGGCCCGGTCCAGGACACCCTGGACGCGCATCTGGCGGCGATCCGCGCCGCGCTGCAGGTCGCCGATCTGGTGTGCACCACCGGGGGCACCATGCACGGCCCGGTGGACCACCTGCACCCGTCGCTGGCCGAGCTGGGCGCGGAGTACATCGTGAACACCGTCGGGGTCCGTCCCGGCTTCCCGATGCTGCTCGCCAGGGTGCCCGGCCCGGACGGCCGCCCGCGTTTCCTGGCCGGCCTCCCGGGCAACCCGCAGTCCGCGGTGATCGCCCTGGTCAGCCTGGTCGCGCCGCTGCTGGCCGGGCTGGCCGGCCGGCCGTTCCCGGCGGAGCTGCCGCAGGTCGAGGCGGCTCGCCCGGTGCCCAGCCGGGGCCGGGACACGCACCTCGCGCTGGCCGCGCTCGACCCGACCGGCCGGGTCGCGACCCCGGTCGGCCACGTCGGCTCCGCCATGCTGCGCGGCCTGGCCCACGCGCACGGCTTCGTCGTGGTCCGGCCCGGCGTCAAGGTCGCGGCCGGCGACACGGTGCCCTTCCTGTCCCTTCCGCTGCTGCCCGGGGAGCGTTCGTGAACACCGAGAACCCTGTCGTCGCGGCCCCGGTGGGCCGGGTGGCCATCGCCGAGGTGCGGGACACGCCGCTGGACCTGGCCGCGCACGAGGCCGCGGTGGCCGACCGGCGGGCCGGCGCGGTCGTCTCGTTCCAGGGCGTGGTCCGCGATCACGACCATGGGCGGGGCGTCACCGAGCTGGAGTACGAAGGCCACCCCACCGCGACCGCGGTGCTGCGCGAGGTGGCCGCGGAGATCGCCGCCGACCCGGCGGTGTACGCGGTCGCCGTCTCGCATCGGATCGGCCCGCTGCGGATCGGTGACGTGGCCCTGGTCGCCTCGGTCAGCACGGCACACCGGGCGGCCGCCTTCGCGGCGTGCGCCCGGCTGGTGGACGAGGTCAAGGCGCGGCTGCCGATCTGGAAGCGGCAGGTTTTCACCGACGGCGCGGAGGAGTGGGTGAACTGCCCGTGACCGCGGGCCACCTCAGCCCCCGCGCGGACCCGGGATCGCGGCTACCCGCCGGCTCGGCCGGGCCGGCGCTCCCACCGGCGGTCGGTGGCGCCACGGCAGGGCGCTGACCAGCGCGATCAGCGCGAACGCGTACCCGTTCCAGGTGAGCAGGGCCGGCGGGGCGATGACCAGCAGGGCGTACCCGGAAAGGGCGGCGGCCGCGAGGATCGCCGCGCCGTACCGGTGCGACCGGGTCCGCCGCACCCCGGTCCGGCGGCGCAACGCGCCGTCGGCCAGCACCAGCACCGCCGGGACCAGCCAGATCAGCTCGGCCGGCGTGGTCATCGGGCCGAACCCGGCGGCGGCCAGGCCGATCACCGTGAAAGCGGCGACCCGATCACCCTCGGCGAACGCCGACCGGGCCCGGATCAACCCGACCGCCAGCAGCAACGCTCCGAACGCCAGCCAGACCAGCACCGGCGGCGCGGGGAAACCGTAGAGCCGGGCCAGCACCCCGGCGAGCGCCTGGTTTCCGGCCGCGTTCAGCGGCTCGGCCCGGTCGAGCTCCCAGAGCGTGTCGCCGAACCAGCTCAGCGTCTCGCGCGGGGCGAACAGCAACCCGGCGAGCGTCGCGGTGACCGCGGTGGTCAGGGCGGTCAGCGCCGCCCGCCGCTGCCGCAGCACGAAGAGCCCGAGCAGGAAGAACCCCGGGGTGACGGCGAAGGCGACGGCCAGGCCGGTGCCGACCCCGGCCCACGACCCGTCCGCCCAGCTCTGGCGGAGCCGGTCGGCCAGCGGCGCCGGCCGGTGGACCGTCCACCAGCCGGCCCGCTCGGCCCGCCGCAGCGCCACCAGATCGGCCAGCACCAGACCGAACACCAGCAGCTCGGGACGGCCCTCGCCGAGGGCGGCGCGGACCGGTTCGGTGAGCAGGGCGAGCGCGGCGACGGTGAGGGCCAGGGGGGTGCGGCGCCGGCCGTGGCGACGGGCGATCGGCCCGGCCAGCACGACCGCGGACAGCAGCAGGGCGGCGACACCGCTCAGGGCGAGCAGCCATCCGGCCGCCTTCAGCGGCAGGAGGGCCAGGGGAGCCAGGACGATGGCCAGTGCGGGCGGCAGGGCGGCGCCGGCCTGGCTGACCGGTTCCCGGTACGCATACAGCTCCGCCCCGCTCAACCAGTCGCGGACGGCCGCGTGGGTCACGGCGAGGGCGGTCAGGTCGTACCGGGAAAGGGCGAGGGAGACCAGCGCGAGCGTGCCCAGCGCGCCCACCGCGAGCCGAACGGACCTGTTCTGCGCAGCGCGCAGCGAGCGTTTCTCGATGACCGGCATGGCGCGCGACCCCCCCGTCTCGTCCTCCGGGCACGGCACGGCCTGCCGCTCGCACGGTGACCGTGGCGGCAGGGGCGTAGCCGGGCGGAAGCGAGCTTAGGTGGCGCAGACGGTCCGCGCGGCCCCTCGTCGGCTTTAACGCAAAGGCTGCTTATAGGTTGTTAGTTGGGCAATTAGGGCATTGCGGGCACGCACAGGGGGTGCGTCGGTGGTCCGGCGCTCTCGGCGGGGCGGCGCGCCGGGCGTCCCGGCCGCTTCCGGCGCTCTGAGCGAGGCGACGCGCCCGGTGGTCCGGCCGCTTCCGGCGCTCTCAGCGACCCGACGCGCCGGTGGTCCGGCCGCTTCCGACGGTCCTGCGGCGCGTCTGCCCGGCGTGGCCATCCCCCGCGACCGGCCGCCCGGCGACGTGGTTGCCGAGCTTGCCTGGCGGTGGCCGGGGCTGGCGGGCCTCAGCCCGGGATCTTGCGGCCCGCGGCGGCGGAGAGCGCGGCGATCTTCGCCTCCCGCTTCGCGGTGCGCATCGCGCGCCGCACCGACCGCTGCGACCGGTCCACCGCGTGCGTCAGCGTCCGCTGGCTGCGGTCCACCGCGTGGCTGGTGCGGTAGCGGAGGCCGGGCTGGCCCTCGGTGTCGGCCGCGGCCAGCAGCAGGCCACCGAGCAGCCCGAGGTTCTTCAGGAAGTGGATCTGCTGGTCGGCGCGCCGGTCCTTGGGCACGGCCCAGAACGGGTGGCCGGCGATCGTGGTCGGCACCAGGCCGGCGGCCAGCACGGCGGCGGCGGGCCGGGTGCAGCGACCGGTCGCCAGCGCCAGCCCGGCCAGCACGTCGCTTCCGGCCTTGAGCCGGACCAGCGTCGCCGGGTCGGTGGGCAGGCGCGGATCGGCCTTCTCCAGCAGCGGGGTGAACCGGTCGGTGACCCGGCGAGCGGCCTGGACGCGGGCCTCGCCGGGCTTGATCAGCACGCGGACCCCGCTGATCACGAAGATCGAAGCGAGCATGGCTCGGGCGGCGGTGCGGACGGGCTTCATGGAATCCCTTATACCCGCTGCCGGGTGATCACACCGGCTGCGTTCGGGAGGTACCGGCCGCAGGGTGGCACGGTGCGCGCTCGACGGAGTGGGTAAGTCCTTTTCTGATCAGTGCGTACCGCGCCGGCGACCGGCTCGCCGGGGTGCCCGGCGACCCGGCGAGGCCCCGGGATCGCCGGGTCCGCGGCGAGCGGCGGCTAGGCCGGTCCATACTCGCGGAGGCAGAGGACGAAATCGACGTCGTCGTATTCGGTGTCGTAGTAGTACCACTTGGTGTAACCGGGCACCTTGCTGCACTTGGCGACCGCGTCCTTCTCCCCGGTGGCGCGGCCGTCGATCCGCTTCAACACCTCGTAGGTGTTCGCCGCGCACCCCACGACGCGCAGCTCCGGCTCGGTGTTGGTGCCCTCGTTGCGCACACACTGGCCCTTACCGGCGAACCGGGCGTCGGAGCTGGTCTGCGGGCGCGGCATGGTCCCCACGGTGGTGGTCGCCGCGGCGACCGGGGTCTTCATCCGGTCCTCGCGCCCCAGCAGGAACCACACCGTGGTCGCCAGGCCGCCGCCGACCAGCACGCTCAGCACCGCGATCAGGGCGCCCAGGGCGAATCCGCGGCGCTGCTGCGCGGCCGGCGGCGACGGCGGCTGCGGCTGCGGCCAGGCCGGCTGCGGAGGATACCGCTGCGGCGGGACCTGCGGGGTGGGCCAGGCCGGGTCGTTCACCACCCGGCTGTTGTCGCCCCACGGGTCGGAGGGCTCCGCGTACGGCTCCTCGGGCCGGCCGCCGGGCCGGGGCGGGCCGGAGTGCGGGCCGTCGTACGACATCGGGGCTCCTTCAGGACGGGGTGCTTGCGGCGTACGCGCGGACGGGTCGCGCCGGATCCGGCATGCGGCGCTGCCTGCCACGGTAGCGTGCGCGGGGGTCCGCGACCCGGCCGGAATCGCGCGTGGACACACCCCGGTCGGTTGTCCACAACCCGACCCGCCTTCGCCCGGCCGAGCCGTTACCTTCCCGGACGTGTCGTCCGCGCTCGTGATCCTCTCCAGCCTGTTCGCCGGATCATTCCTGGTCCTGCTCGGCCGGCCCCCGTGGCCGGCGCCGGTGTCCGCCGCGGTGGTCGGTGCCGTGCTGGCCGCCCGGCTCGGGCCGGTCCCCCAGCTGCCGGTGCTGCTGCTCGCCGGCGAGGTCGGGGTGCTGCTGGCCCTGGCCGACCTGCGTACGCTGCGGTTGCCCGACCGGCTGGTCGCCACCCTGGCCCTCGGCGGCGGGCTGCCGCTGGCCCTGCTCGCGCCGGCCCGGATCGGCGCGGCGCTGGTCGCGACCGTACTGGTCGGCGGCGCCTACCTGGGACTGGCGCTGCTGCCCGGGCGCGGCCTCGGGCTCGGTGACGTGAAGCTCGGCGCGGCGCTGACGCTGCTCCTCGGGCTCCTCGGCGGGTGGCCGGCGGTGCTCACCGGACTCGCGGCGGCCCACCTGATCGGCGGGCTGACCGCGGTGTTCCGGCTGGCCACCCGGCGGGGACGGGTGTTCCCGTTCGGGCCCGCGCTGCTGCTCGGCGCCCTGACCGGGATCACCGCGGCGTGATCACCGGCCGGCTCGCCGTGCGTGCTTACCGGTCGCGCCGCCGTGCCGCGGCGTGCGCGGCGGGCGGGCCGCCGTGTCGCGGTGTGCGCGGCGGGCGAGCCGCCGTGTCGGGGTGTGCGCGGCGTGCAGCGGCTGAGCTGCGGTGCTGCCGTGGGGTCTCAGAGCAGCCGCAGCTGGCGGTCCTTCGGGCGAGCCGGGGCGGCCTCGCCCAGCCGCTCGAACAGCCCGGAATCGATCACATCCAGGAACGGTGTCGGCTGCTGCTCCCGATCACTGCCGTGCCGCGACCGCCGCGCCGAGTGGCTCACGTAGAGCCGGTCCTGTGCCCGGGTCAGGCCGACGAAGAACAGCCGCCGCTCCTCGGCGATCTCCTCCTCGGTCGGGGTCGAACCGGACCAGCGCAGCGGCAGCAGACCGTCCTCGCAGCCGACCAGGAACACCACCGGGAACTCCAGGCCCTTGGCGGCGTGCAGGGTGAGCAGGTTGACCGCCTCGGCGCGCGGGTCCAGCGCGTCCACCTCGGCGCCGGTCTCCAGCTGCTGCAGGAACTGCGGCAGGTCGTCGCCGGTCCGCACGCCCAGCGGGGTGAGCAGATCGGCCGCCGACCAGATGTCCTCCGGGGTGAGCTGGCCGCCGTCCAGCGTCGGCGCCGCGTACCGCTGCGCCAGCACCTGGGCCGCCAGCCTGATCCGGGCCGGCAGGGAGCCGTCCGTCCCGCCGGCGTGCCGCAGCTCGTGGGCGATCGCCTGGACGCCGGGCCGGTCCCGCAGCCGGTTGTGCGACCGCTTCTGCACCGGCACGCCGGCCCGGGACAGCGCGTCGAGGATCGGGCCGGACTGCGTATCGGTGCGGTACAGCACCGCGATGTCCGAGAACGACAGGGCGCCCGCGGTCACGGCGCGCGAGTCCACCCGCCCCGAGTCGAGCGACCGGTGCGAGAGGCCGCCGACCAGCTCGTCGATGGTGCGTACCACGAAGTCGGCCTCGTCGGCGACGCTGCGCGCCGGGTAGCGGCCGACCAGCGGGGCCTCCGGGTCCAGCCGGGCCGGGTCCAGGCGGCGGCCGCGGACCAGCGACGACGGCGCGATGGCCTGCACCGCGGCGGCCAGGATCGGCGCCGACGACCGGTAGTTGCGGGTCAGCCGGACCAGCCGGGCATCGACGAAGTCCTGGTTGAAGCGCAGGAAGTACCGCACGTCGGCGCCGCGGAACGAGTAGATCGCCTGGTCCGGGTCACCGATCGCGCACAGGTTGCCGTCCGCCGGGCTCAGCAGGCGCAGCAGTTCGTACTGCAGCTCGTCGACGTCCTGGTACTCGTCCACGAAGATCCACTGCCAGCGCCTGCGGTACTTCTCCACCAGCGCCGGGTCCTCGCGCAGCAGGGCCACCGGCACGCTGATCAGGTCGTCCAGGTCCACCAGATCCTGCTGGCGCAGCAGTTTCCGGTACGCCGTGTCGTCCTCCCCGGCCTGCTCCCGGGCCTGGCGCTGCTCCGGCTCCTCGGCGATCCGCCAGCCGGCGCCGAGCCCGGCCGCCTTGGCGTTCTCCTTCAGGATGGTCAGGCCCACCGAGTGGAACGTGCCCACGGTGATGTCCTCGGCCACGTCACCGAGCAGACTCTCCAGGCGTTCGCGCAGCTCGGCGGCGGCCCGGCGGGTGAACGTGATGGCCAGGCAGCGCTCCGGGAAGACTCCCAGCTCGGCGCAGAGGTATGCGATCCGATGGGTCAGCGTCCGGGTCTTGCCGGTTCCCGGGCCGGCCACGATCAGCAGCGGGCCGCCCGGCGCCGACGCGGCCACCCGCTGCATCGCGTCCAGGCGGTCCAGCAGGCCGGTGCCAACCTCCTCCATCCCGGCGAGCATCGGCTCGAACGGCTCGTGCGGGCTGGGCGGCGGGGCCAGCGGCGGCGGGGCCGGTTTAGCCTTCGCCGGCTTGGCCTTGGGCTTCGCCGGTTCCGCCTTGGCCGCCGGCTTCGCGGGCCGGGCCGGGGCGGGCTCCGGGAACATGTCGAACAGCGTCTCCACCTGCGGGGCGCTGGCGCGGTTGCGCAGCTCTCCCGGCTCGAACAGGGTGATCACGCCGTATTCACCGTCGTACCCGGGAACGCGCCGCACGTCGCCGCGCCGCAGCCGGGTGATCGCCTCGCGCAGCTCGTCGCCGCCCGCCTTGCCGATCTCCTCGACCGGCACCTTCCGCAGGATGTCCAGCTCCGCGCCGAGCGTCGCCACCAGGTGCTTCAGCTGCGTCTCGACGGTCTTCGACTTGGGGCCGACGCCGTGGATCTCACCGAGGATCTCGTGCAACTGGATGAGGTGCTCGACGTGCGTGTCGCGGGTGAAACCGGCCGGCCGGTCGGCCAGGTCCTCCACCCGGCTCAGCACGCCCACGGTCAGCGGGCGGCCGCACTCCGGGCACCGGCCGCCGGCCTCGCGGGTGCGCTGCGGCTCCCAGTTGACCCCGCAGGCGCGGTGGCCGTCGGCGTGGTACTTGCCCTCCTCCGGGAAGAACTCCAGGGTGCCGGCCAGACCGATGCCGTCGCGGACCGCGAAGTAGTCCGGGACGCCGGTGAACAGGGTCGCCTCCCGGGCCAGCGCGCCGGGGGAGTGCGCGTCCGAGTTCGAGACCAGGCGGTAGCGGTCCAGGCTGGAGACGCGCCAGTTCATCGCCGGGTCCGAGGACAGGCCGGTCTCCACCGCGGTGATGTGGTCGGCCAGGTCGGCGTAGCAGTCGGCGATCGCGTCGAAGCCCGACTTCGAGCCGAGCGCGGAGAACCACGGGGTCCAGATGTGTGCCGGGATCAGGTACCCACCGGCCTCCAGGGTGATCTCCAGCAGGTCCCGCGAGTCCAGCCCGAGGATCGGCCGGCCGTCGGCGGTCAGGTTGCCGATCCGGCCCAGCGCGGTGTTGATCTTCCCGGCGGTCTCGAAATCCGGCGCGTACAGCAGGTGGTGCACCTTGCGGGTGCGGTCGTCGCGCTTGTAGATCGTGGAGATCTCGACGCTCAGTATGAACCGGGCCGGCTCCGTGCCGCGCAACGAGCCGGGCAGCCGCTCGGTGACCGGTTGCTCGTCGTTGAGCCGGTACAGGCCCGGGCCGGCCGTGGTCAGGTTCTCCCGGAGGTGCTCGAACCACGCCGGATGGGTGAAGTCGCCGGTGCCCAGCAGCGCGATGCCCTTGCGCCGCGCCCACCAGGCCAGGTTGGGCAGGGTCAGGTCGCGGCTGCAGGCACGCGAGTACCGCGAATGGATGTGCAGGTCCGCGACGTACGTGTCCGGGCTGACCTCCACGTCTCGCATCCTGTCACGGCCGTCGGTTCCGGCAAGAATCGCCACGCTCAAACACACTTACCGATCTTGATGAGTTACGCCACGCGGAGTTCGACCACCGTGACCTGCGGCGGCGCTCCCACGCGAACCGGTGGGCCCCAGAAGCCCGCGCCGTTGGTCACGTAAACCGGCACGCCGTCCACCCGTCCGAAGCCGGAGACTACCGGTTGCTGCAACTTCACGAAGGCGTTGAACGGCGCCATCTGACCCCCGTGCGTGTGGCCGGACAGTTGCAGATCGACCCCGTAGGGCGCGGCGTCCCGGGCGGCCAGCGGCTGGTGCGCCATCAGCACCACCGGCCGGTTCGGGTCCCGGCCGCCGAGCGCCTTGCCGAAGTCGGCCGGGTCACCGTGCTCCCCGCCACCGAGGTCGTTGACCCCGGCCAGGTCCAGCCCGTCGATCTCGACGCGCTCGTTGCGGAGCGGACGTATGCCCAGCTCAGCTACCTCGTCCACCCACTCCTGGTAGCCGGAGTAGTACTCGTGGTTGCCGGTCACGAAGTAGGCGCCCCTCCGGGACTCGATCTCGCGCAGCGGCTCGGCGAGCCGCCCCAGTTCCGCGACACTGCCGTCGACAAGGTCACCAACGACACACACCAGGTCCGCGCCGACCGAGTTGATCACCCGGGTGATGCGCTGGGTGTGACCGATTCCGGTCAGTGGGCCGAGGTGAATGTCGGAGACCACGGCGAGCCGGGTCCCGTCCATCGCACGGGGCAGTTTGGCGATCGGGATCCGTACCTGGTCGATCCGCGGCGCGCCGGTGGCGGTCTTGATGCCGTACCCGGTGACGCTCGCGGCCGTGAGCCCGGCGAAGATCGCCGCGCCGCGGGCCAGCAGCAGCCGGCGGTCCATCCCGGCGCGGTCCCCGCTCCCGCCCTGCTCGGTGCTGCCGCTCGTGCTGCCGGCCGCGGCGGTCGGCAGAATCGCATCCGCCGGACCGGGCGCGTCCAACCCCAGGCCCCGGTCGGCCCCGAGCGGCGCGCCGACGACAGCCGGGACGGACGCGGCGGGTTGCAGGTCGTCGTCGGCGTGGCCGCGGTCGTCACCGCTGGCCGTCCCGGCCGGGGCCGGGACGGATCCGGCGGGTTGCAGGTCCTCGCCGGTGTGGCCGGGCTGCGCGCCGGTCCGGGCGGGGGCAGATCCGGCGGGTTGCAGGTCTTCGCCGGTGTGGCCGGGCTGCGCGCCGGTCCGGGCGGGGGCAGATCCGGCGGGTTGCAGGTCTTCGCCGGTGTGGCCGGGCTGCGCGCCGGCCGGGGCCGGGGCAGATCCGGCGGATTGCCGGTCGTTGGTCGCGTCGCTGCTGGTCCGTGCCGCCTTGGTGCCCTTTCCGGTACGCCCTCGGCCCACCCACAGCACTCGCAGCACCAGCCGCGGGACCTCCAGCACGAGCAGGCTGATCAGCAGGTAGAACATCAAGGCGATCCACAGGTACCCCGGCCAGGCCAGCCACTTGACGTACCCGGCGCGTACCCCGATCAGGGTCACCGGCACGAGCAGGCCCAGCACGACGGCAGCCACCGTGCCCGCCCGCCGACCCCACCCCGGCGCCAGCGTGTCCCGGACCAGCCGCTTCCACAGATATGCGTGTACCAGGCCGATGACCAGCAGAATCACCACGAAGAACGCCGCCACCCGGACTCCTCCCCCAGCGCGGCGTCCCCGGCCGCACGCCAAGTGTCCCCGATCAGCCGCCGACGCCACGCCGGCCACCCCGCCCACATCGGTTGCTCGGCCACCCGGCGTCACCCCCAGCCACCCACCGCCATCCCTCGCATTCCTGGCCACGCCGGCCGCCGGGCCACGCCGGCCGCCGGGCCACCCCGGCCGCCGGGCCACCCCGACCGCCGGGCCACCCCGGCCACCCGGCCACCCCGGCCACCCGGCCGCACCTGCAGCCCGGGCCGCACCTGCAGCCCGGGTCGCGTCTGCTGCTCGGGTCGCGTTTGCTGCCCGGGCCGCGGTCGGTCATCCCGGCCACCGGCCTCCCTCAGCGCGCCGAGGGGGAGTCGGCCATCCCGGCGCGCCGAGGAAACCGGGCAGCGTGGAGCGGGCGTGGTGCCGCGCCCCGCCAGTTGGAAGGGTGTCGCCCCGGCCTTCTGGATCCTGGCCGGCGCCGAGGGCCCCGAAAACTGCATAACCACCTGGCAGGGCCGTGACCCTGAGACCGAGGCCGGGATGGCCAGTCGCCGATCGCTCGCCGGACACGGTCCACCTGGAGCGGACGGGCCACCGGAGCCGCACTGGAAGCCGGTCGCGCGCTGTGGTGGCGGCGTGGGTGTGTCGCGGATGCCGAGCTGAAGCGTCGCGCGTTGTGCTGGTGGCATGGGTGCGCTGCGGACGTTGCGCCGAAGACCGCCGCGCGCTGTGTTGGCGGTGTGAATGCGCTGCAGACGTCGCGCTGAATACCGCTGTGCGCTGTGGTGGCGGCGTAGGTGCGCTGCGGACGTTGCGCCGAAGATCGCCGCGCGCTGTCCTGGCGGCATGAGTGCGCTGCGGACGACTGGGAAGCCGGCCGCGCCGCGGCGTGGGCGCGCCGCGGACGTCGCGCTGGAAGCCGGTCGCGCGCTGTGCTGCCGGCGTGGGTGCGCCGCGGACGCCGCGCTGAAAGCGGGCCGCCTGATGCGGTGGCTGAGGTGACGGCGCCGCGGACGCCGCGCCGGAGACCGGGATCAGCCGCCCGCGAACGGCGGCAGGATGTCGACGGTGGCGCCCGCGGGCAGCGCCGCCTGCCGGTCGTGACAGGTCAGCCCATCGACGAGGAAACTGGCGGCCTTCAGCACCAGCCCCAGACGCTCACCGTGTCGATCGGTCAGGGTCTGCGCCAGCTCCTCAAGGGAGTCGGCGGCGATCTCCTCGGTGGAGACTCCGCCGGCTGCGGCGCGGGCGCCGGCGAAATAGCGGACGGTCAGCAACGGTCAACCTCCGATCGCGGACATGGGTCGGGCCGGCTGCAGGAAGGCGGGATCGTCGATGCCGTGCCCGGCCCGCTTGCCCCACATGGCCACCCGCCAGGCCTCGGCGATCTCGATGTCGTGCGCGCCGTCCCGCAGCAGCTTGCGCAGGTCGCTCTCCTCGGTGGCGAAGAGGCAGTTGCGCACCTGCCCGTCGGCGGTGAGCCGGGTGCGGTCGCAGTCGCCGCAGAACGGCCGGGTCACGCTGGCGATGACGCCGACGCGGGCCGGTTCCCCGGCGGCGTCGACGTGGCCCGGAACCAGCCAGGTCTCCGCCGGCGCCGTTCCACGTGAAACCACGTCGGGCTGAAGATCGAACGGGGTGAGCGCGGTCAGGATCTCGTCGGCGGTCACCATGGCCCGCCGGTCCCACTGGTGCTGCGCGTCCAGCGGCATCTGCTCGATGAACCGCAACTGGTACCCGTGCTCGAGCGCGAACCGCAGCAGGGCCGGCGCCTCGTCGTCGTTCACCCCGCGCATCAGGACGGCGTTGATCTTTACCGGCGTCAGTCCGGCGTCCGCGGCGGCGCGCAGGCCACTCAGCACGTCGGCGTGCCGGTCGCGGCGAGTCAGGGCATGGAAGCGGTCGGGATCGAGGGTGTCGAGCGAGACGTTGACCCGGTCGAGCCCCGCGCCCCGCAGGGACGCGGCGAGTCGATCCAGCCCGATGCCGTTGGTGGTCACCGACAGCTTCGGCCGGGGATCGAGCCGGGCCGCCTCGGCGATGATCCCGACCAGTCCACGCCGGATCAGCGGCTCGCCACCGGTGAACCGGACCCCGGTGATGCCGAGGCGCTCGACCGCGATCCGGACCAGCCGGGCCACCTCGTCGTCGGTGAGTTGCTCGGGCTGCGGCATCCAGGCCAGGCCCTCGGCGGGCATGCAATAGGTGCAGCGCAGATTGCACCGATCGGTGAGGGAGACCCGCAGGTCCGTCGCCACGCGGCCGAAGCGATCGGCGAGCGCGATCACGGCCGCCACCGGGCCCGCTCGGCTGATCTCCAGGTCTCGCTCACGAAAACGAATCTAGCCGCTCGTCCGCCCGGTTGCCGCTAGGCATATCGGCCTGTGGACAACCGGTCCACCGGCCTGCGGCCCCGCCCGGCCGTCCCGGGAACCGGGATCGGGGTAGGAAGGCGAGGTCAGCCACGCAGGACAGCCTCCGCGGCGGCGAGTACGGCGCCCCGGTAACCCGCTCCGAAGGCGGCCGTGTGGACGAGCAGAAGATGCAGTTGGTGCAAAGGAACCCGGCTCCGCCAGCCCGGTGCCAGCGGCCACTCGTCCTGATAGGCGCCGAGGATCACGTCCCACTGGGCTACCCCGCCGAACAGCGACAACGTTGCCAGATCGGTCTCCCGATGGCCGCCGTGCGCGGCCGGGTCCACCAGCCACGCACGCCCGTCCGCGCCCCACAGCAGGTTGCCCGGCCACAGGTCGCCGTGGATCCGCGCGGGTGGCTCCGCAACGGCGTACCGGTCAATGGTGTTGGCGATCTCCTCGATCAGCGCGGCGTCGGCGCCGGACAGCGCGCCGCGGTCCACGGAGATTCGCAGGTAGGGCAGCAGGCGGCGATCCGCGAACCAGGCCCCCCAGGGGCCGGCGGACGGGGTGTTGTCCAGCGGCAGCGGACCGATCCACCCGGGCCGGGGCGCGCCGAAACTCTCCGCGCCGCTGCGGTGCAGCGCGGCCAGGCCGCGCCCCAGATCCGCCGCGGCCCGGCGACTGGCGTCGCCCGGCTCGATCCACTCCATCGCGATCATCTCGGGCAGGGCGACGAAGACCTCCGGTACGGGTACGGCCTGAGCCTCCCGAAGCCACCGCAGCCCGGACGCCTCCGCGTCGAACAGCCCGTCCGGTGGCTCCCCGCCCGGCCACGACTTGGCGAACAGCGACGTCCCGTCGTCCAGAGTCAACCGGGATGCCGAGCTCACCCCGCGATGCACCGGTGTCTCCCGGATCCGTTGATGGGTGAGGAATGTCGGGAGATGCTGGGGGTGCGCGCGCAGGTACGCCAGGTCCACCCGGATATCTTGCGCTTCGGGTGACGCAAGTCTCAATCCGGAGGCAAAATGTCGGCATGGCCCCTGTCGCAGTGCGTTCGTACCGCCCCAGTGACCACGCCGCTGGCCGGCGGCTGTGGACCGAGCTCACCCGGCAGCAACACGAGATGTACGGGGAGTCGGAGGACGACGGTGGCGCCGGCTTCGAGGAGTACCTGACCAGGCTCGATCTCAGCGGCCTGTGGGTCGCCGACCACGCCGACGACGGGGTGATCGGGATGGTCGGGCTGATCATGCGGGCCCGGGCCGGCGAGGTGGAGCCGGTGGTCGTCACGGTCACCCACCGCCACAAGGGCGTGGGGCGCAAGCTGCTGCACCACGTCGCCGCCGAGGCCAAGAAGCGGAACATGACCTCGC
Source organism: Actinoplanes teichomyceticus ATCC 31121 (assembly GCF_003711105.1). Lineage (NCBI taxonomy): Bacteria > Bacillati > Actinomycetota > Actinomycetes > Micromonosporales > Micromonosporaceae > Actinoplanes > Actinoplanes teichomyceticus. Next base: position 8,214,667 of record NZ_CP023865.1, on the reverse strand, counting down.
TGACCATCTCGCCGTCCTCCCGCAACGTGGAAGCGATCCGCAGCCTTCATGCGGCCGGTTACGACGTGGTCTCCTCCATCGAGCTGACCATGGACCTGGACCGGCACGCCCACGCCTGGCAGCAGGAGGGGCTCGAACTGCAGGGGCTGCCGTTCCGCAGCTGAGGCCCAGGTCTGTGGACGAGTTGTCCACAGCGGCGGAATCTGGCACTCGCCGGCCGGGCCGCGAGGGCCAGGCTGCCCCGCATGACACCCGACTGCACCCTCGTCATCCGCACGCCCGCCGAGCTCATCGCCATCGTGCCGTTCCTGCTCGGCTACCACCCACGCGACAGTCTCGCGGTCGTCGGCCTGGTCGGCGAGCGGGTCGAGTTCACCGTCTGCCACGACCTGCCCCCGCCGGACTGGACCGATCCGGAAGCGAAGGGCGCGGCCGCCACGGTCGCCGACGCGGTGGCCCGCCAGCGGTCGCGAGCCGTGGTGATCATCGGCTACGGCTCGTTGAACCGGGTCACTCCGGCGGCGTTGCGCTGCGCCCAGGCGGTGCAGACACGACAGATCGACGTGCTCGACGTGCTCCGGGTCGCGGACGGCCGGTGGTGGTCCTTCCTCTGTGCCGGCCGGCAGTGCTGCCCGCCGGAGGGCACGCCGTGCCTGCCCGCGGACAGTGTGATCGCCGCCGAGGCAACCTTCCGCGGGCAGGTCGCGCTGCCCAGCCGGCAGGAGCTGACCGCCCAGGTGGCCGCGGTCGGCGGCGCGGAGCGCGCCGAGATGCGCCGGGCCACCGAGCGTGCCCGGCGCCGGTTCACCGACCTGCTCGCCGACGACCTGACCGCGGAGCGATACGGCCGCCTGGTGAAGCAGGCCGGACAGGCCGCGCTGCGGCTCGCCGAGAAGCGCTACCGCACCGGCGGCACCCTCAGCCCCGACGAGACCGCCTGGCTGGGCGTGCTCCTGGTGGACCGGTCGGTGGAGGACTACGCCCTGGACCGGGCCGACACGCAGGAGTGGCGGATCCGGTTGTGGACCGACGTGCTGCGGCGGGTCGAGCCGGCCTACGTCGCGCCGCCGGCCTGCCTGCTCGGCTACACCGCGTGGCAGGCGGGCCGGGGCGCGCTGGCCCGGGTCGCGGTGGACCGGGCGCTCGCCGAGGAGCCGCAGCACCAGCTGGCCGCGCTGCTGCACAACGTGCTGGGGCACGGGCTGGCCCCGCACATGGTGCGGCCGTCCCGCAAGCTCCGGCGTGCCGGATGACGCCGCCGGCCGGGCCCGACCCGGCCGGCGCCCGAGGACCGGAGAGGAGGTGGCGCGGCGATGCGGAGGAGCGCAGCGTCCCCGTCAGGGACGTTCGGTCTCCTGACGTACGGTTTCCGCCCCCGGATCCCCGGCGGCCTGGGCTCGCAGGGTGGCCGTCGGGGTCGGGTCGTCGGCGATCCGGGTCAGCCCGGGCACCCGGTCCTCGATAACGAAGCTGGCCCGGGTGTGCGCCTGCGCGCCCGGCCGGCTGACGTACGGGAGCACCACGAAATCAGCGGTCATCGCGTGCGCGGTGATCTTCGTACGGACGTAACCGCGCTGGTTGTTGTAGAACTTCAGGTGCGGGTTCCACGCCGCCCACGGGTGGTTCCCGCTCGGCACGTCGGCGCCGTCACCGGTCGAGGTGATCGAGGAGCAGACCAGCTCGGTACCCACCGTCCTCGACGTCGGGTCGTCGTAATCGAGCTTCAGCTCGTCGGCCCAGTGCGCGTGCACGTCCCCGGTGAGCACCACCGCGTTGCGCACACGCGCGTCCACCCAGCCCTGGGTGATCCGCTGCCGGGACGCCTGGTACCCGTCCCACGAGTCCATGCTGACCACCTTGAGCGGCCCGGAGTTGTTGTCCCGCTGCCCGAAGAACACCTGCTGCCCGAGGATGTCCCAACGCGCGGTGGACCGGTGGAAGCCGTCGAGCAGCCACGCCTCCTGCTCGGCGCCGGTGATCGAACGGGCCGGGTCGTACGCCGCCGCACAGTCCTTGTACCCGTCCCCGCAGCCCTGGTCGTCGCGGAACTGCCGGGTGTCGAGCATGTGGAAGGTGGCCAGCCGCCCCCACCGGATCCGCCGGTACAACTGCATGTCGACACCGCGCGGGATCGAGGTCCGGCGCAGCGGCATGTTCTCGTAGTACGCCTGGAAGGCCGCCGCCCGACGGGCCAGGAAGTTCGGGTCCGGCTGCTCGGGCACCTCGTCGGCCCAGTTGTTCTCGATCTCGTGGTCGTCGAAGACCACGGCCCACGGCGCGACCGCGTGGGCCGCCTGCAGGTCCGGATCGGCCTTGTACTGCGCGTGCCGCTGCCGGTAATTCGCCAGCGTGACGGTCTCCGGCCCCTCGTGGTCACGCGGGTTGCCGCTCGGCGCCACGTAACTGCCCGCCTGGTACTCGTACTGGTAGTCGCCCAGGTGCAGGATCAGCTCGGGCTCGTCCTCGGCCAGCCGGCGGTAGGCGGTGAAGTACCCGTGCTCGTACTGCGAGCAGGAGACGAACGACATGGCCAGGCTCCCGCCGGTGGCCCAGCGCGGTGGCGTGGTGCGGGTCCGCCCGACCGGCGAGGTGTACCGCTCGGCGTGGAAACGGTAGAAGTACTCCCGCCCGGGCGACAGCCCGTCCAGCTCCACATGCACGGCGTGTGCGGACGCCGGCCGGGCGGCCACCGCGCCACGGCGGACGATTCTGCGGAAACGCTCGTCGGTGGCGAGCTCCCAGGTCACCCGGATCACCCGGTCCGGCATACCGCCCAGGCCGTCCTCGGCGAGCGGGTTCGTGGCCAGCCGGGTCCACAGCACGAATCCGTCCGGGTCCGGGTCGCCGGACGCCACGCCCAGGGTGAACGGGTCGGAACGCAGCGGCCCCCGGTACGGCGCGGCGCTCGCGGCCAGCGGCCACAACGTGCTGGCGCCGGCGGCGCCGGCAGCGGAGCTCAGCAGCAGGGTACGTCGAGAGATCGGCATGTCCCGCAGCCTCGCCGAAATGGATGAAAGTGGATGGATATCCCGAGTGGCCGCGAAGGGAACGTCTCGTGGTCAGACCGTGACGCGGTCCACCCCGGCGTAGACGTTCATGGTCGTCCCGCGCAGGAAGCCGACCAGCGTCATGCCGGCCTCGTCGGCCAGCTCGGCGGCCAGCGTGCTGGGCGCGGAGACCGCGGCCAGCAGTGGCAGCCCGGCCATCCACGCCTTCTGGGTCAGCTCGAAACTGGCCCGCCCGGACACCATCAGCACGTGCCCGCCCAGCGGCAGCCGCCCCTCGCGCACCGCCCAGCCGATCACCTTGTCCACCGCGTTGTGCCGGCCCACGTCCTCGCGCAGCACCAGCAGCTCACCCGAGGCGGTGAACAACCCGGCCGCGTGCAGCCCTCCGGTCCGGTCGAAGGCGCGCTGCGCCGCCCGCAGCCGGGCGGGCAGCTCGGCCAGCGTGGCGGCCGGGATGCGCAACGGATCGCCGCTCACGTCGAAGCGCGACCGGGTCCGGACCGCGTCGATGCTGGCCTTCCCGCAGACCCCGCACGAGCTGGTCGTGTAGAAGTTGCGGCTGAGGTCGGTCACCGGTGGCGGGACGTGCGCGGCCAGCACGACGTCCACCACGTTGTACGTGTTCGGAGCCTCCGCCCCGGCGCAGAGCTGAGCGGTGACCACGTCCTGCGCTGCGCCGATCAGACCCTCGCTGAGCAGGAAGCCCATCGCCAGGTCGATGTCGTGCCCGGGGGTACGCATGGTGACCGCGAGCGGCTCCCGGCGCACCCGGATCTCCAGCGGTTCCTCCGCGGCGAGCTCGTCGGGCCGCCGGCGGCTGGCACCCGACGGCGCGTCCAGATCGATCCGGACCACCGGCCGCCGTGTGGTGCTCCTCGCCATGGCCGGAGCTTACGGCCCCGTTCCGCGGCGCGCTCGTGACGCGTGGCCCGGGGCCGGCGAGGGCGTGCTCTCCGAGCGCGTGGTCACGTCCGCCACCCGGTCGGGATACGGTACTCACGTGGGGGGATTTGCGGCGGTGGTCCTGGCCGGTGGTGCGGCGCGGCGGATGGGTGGTGCGGACAAGCCGACTCTGGCGGTGGCCGGCCAATCGATGCTGACCCGGGTTCTCGCCGCCGTGCACGACGCCGATCCGCGTGTGGTGGTCGGCCGGGTGTCCGCTGACCTGCCGGTTCCGGTGCACGTGACCCGTGAGGAGCCGCCCGGCGGCGGTCCGGTCGCGGCCGCCGCGGCCGGGCTCGCGCTCGTGCCGGAGACGATCGCGTATACCGCGCTGCTCGCCGCCGACCTGCCCTTCCTGACCGGTGAGGCGATCGACGTGCTGCGCCTGACCATGGAGTCGGCGCCGATGGAGGGCGCGGTCTACCGGGACTCCGACGGGCGACTGCAGATCCTCTGCGGCGTGTGGCGCACGGCCGCGCTGCGTGCGGCGATCGACCGCCTGGCCGCCCAGCGGGGCGGTCTGCACGGTGCGCCGGTGCGTGAGCTGATCGAGCAGCTCCGTGTCGCCGAGGTGTCCTGGCGTCGGCCCGGTCCGCCGCCCTGGTTCGATTGCGACACGGACGACGATCTGCGCACCGCGGAGGAATGGGCGAGATGAGCGAGCTGGACAGGTGGATGACCGCGGCCGGCGCCGAGCTCGGCGTGCCGCCGGAGGACGTGGCGGCCAAGGCGGTGCTGGACGTGGCGCGTGACGTCGCGCACAACGTGCTGCGGCCCGGTGCGCCGTTGACCACGTACCTGATGGGCATCGCTGTGGGCCGCGGCGCGGATCCCGCCGAAGCGGCCAAGCGGATCAGCGCCCTGGCCCTGGCCTGGGAGAAGCCCGCCGAGGCGGAAAAAGCCGAGTGATCCAGGCGCGCCGGCGCGGAAGCTCCGGAGCCCGGCAACTACGCCGCGCGGAAACGGCGCGCCGCGCGGAAACGCGCCGCGCGGAAACGCCGCGCGAAACCGGGCCGGCGACCCCGGCGCAAGGAATGTTGCGCCCGGCGGCCGGAACGCTGTGCCCGGCAGCCCGGCAGCCCGGCAGCCCGGCAGCCCGGCAGCCCGGCACACGGAACCCTGTGCCCGGTGGCCCGGTGGCCCGGTGGTCCGGCACACGCACTGCAGCGGCCGAACCACAGGCCTGGACCGCGGCTGACGCGGCGGACCCGCAACCCCGGAAGACCCGCGCGGATGCGCAACCGCGCCCGGCCGTCGACGCCGAGCCGGCGTGCCGATCAGCTCACCGAGCCGGCATCACCCACCGCGCCCGTCGACCCGCCCCGCCGGCAGCCGGAAAATTCCCCGATTGCCCTGGCCGTCCTGGGTGGATCGGTGCCACACCCGGAGAGGGCGTTCGCTGTCCGACGGCGCTCGATAGGGTGACGGGAACGGAGGTGCGATCATGACGGCAGAAGGCGCGGCGGGCGACTCCCCCGAGGGCGTGTTGCTCGACGAACCGACCACGGCCGACCTACGGGCGAAGGTCACCGAGGCATGGCGGGAGTTCGCCGGCGACCTGGCCGGCCTCCTGACCCGGCTCGAACCCGGCGCGCAGGTCGACCTCACGCTGGACCCGACCGCGTCCGGCACCGGCACCGCGGTCTACTCGGTGAGCATCCGTGTCCTGCCGGCCGGGGCGATCGAGGCGCTGGCGGTGGGCAACGCGGCGCTGCCGGCCGAGTTCCGGATGGACCGGGCCGCTGTCGCCGACATGGTGGCGCTCGGCTGGTCCCCGCCGGGGGTGCTCCCCGGCTCGGGTGACTTCTTCGGCGTCCGCTCCGAGCAGGAGAAGGCATCCCAGCTGGCCACCGCGGTCACCCGCACGCTCCGCGACGTGTACGGTGCCCCGCACCCCGCTTTCCTGGTCTACCGGGTGCACGACGACCAGGACGAGCCGATCGAGGCGGGCCCGCTCGCCTCCGCGCGCACCGAGGCCGGCCCGGAGAACGGGATCGATCTCGGGGACCTCGACGACGACGAGGCCTTCGCCGAGGCGGTGGCCGGCACGACCGACGAGTTGGTGCCGCTCGACGACCGGGTGCGCACGGTGATCGCCACGATGTCCAAGACCACCGTCGACCAGCTCCAGGTCGATGCGGACGGCGACATCGGCATCCGGGCCGGCTCCGCGATGGTGTTCGTCCGGGTGCGGGACAACCCGCCGCTGGTCGACGTCTTCTCGCCGATCCTGACCGAGGTCGAGCCCACCGAGCAGCTCTACGTGAAGCTGTCCGAGCTGACCAACCGGATGCCGATCGGCCGGTTGTACTGCGCGCAGGACACCGTCTGGGCGTCCATCCCGGTCTTCGGCCGCAACTTCCAGGCGATCCACCTGATGCTGGCGGTGCAGGTGATGACCGGTCTCGCCGATGAGCTGGACGATCGGCTGCACGGCGAGTTCGGCGGCAAGCGGTTCTTCGGCGAGGGCGACAAACCCGTCCCTGCGAAGGCGGAGGGCGACGAGCACCGCCCAGGCATGTACCTCTGACCCACCGCGAGCACCGCCCGGGCAGATCCCTCTGACCCGCCGCCAGCACCATCCCGGCATCTCACCGGGCCCGGCGCGGGCGCCGTCCCGGCACCGGGCCCGGAACGCCCGCCGTCCCGGCACCGTGACCGGCGCGCCCGCCGTCCCGGCACCGTGACCGGAGCGGGCGCCGTCCCGGCGCGGTGACCGGGGCGGGCGCCCCGCGACCGGCCGGTCCGCCGCCCGCTAATCCGGCAGCGCCGGCACCGCGGTCGGCGTCTCCACCAGCCGGGACAGCACCACCATGCTGCGCGTCGAGGTCACGAACGGCTCGGCCCGTAGCCGCTCCAGCGCCTGCTCCAAATGACCGATATCGGCCGCCCGCAGGTGCACCAGCGCGTCCGCCTGTCCGGAGACGGTGTACGCCCCGACCACCTCGGGATGCCGGCGTGTCGCCACGGTGATCTGCGCCGGCGTGGTGCGCCCGGTGCAGAAGAGCTCGACGAAGGCCTCGGTGGTCCAGCCGACCGCGGCCGGCTCGATGACCGCGGTGAACCCCTTGATCACTCCGGCCGCCCGCAGCCGGTCCACCCGGCGTTTCACGGCGGGGGCGGACAGCGAGACCCGGGCGCCGATCTCTGCGTACGAAGCTCGGGCATCGGCCACGAGCAACGCAATGATTCGCTGGTCCACGGCGTCCATCTGCAACGATTCGCCTCCGAGGAGCAAGGTTTCGAGCTGTTTGCTGCACCGCAGCCTACCTACGCTAAAACCTCATGAGCCAGTTGGAGCGATTGCCGCGAACGAGGACATATCTGATGTGTCCCCCGGAGCATTTCACGGTGGAGTACGCGATCAACCCGTGGATGGACCCGAACGCCGCGGTGGACGCCGAGCGGGCCCTGACGCAGTGGGAGTCGCTGCGGAGCACGCTGGTCGATCTCGGTCACGTGGTCCACGTGCTGGACGCCCGTCCCGGCCTGCCGGACATGGTGTACTCGGCGAACGGCGCGTTCTCGGTGGACGGCACCGTCTACGGCGCCCGCTTCCGCTACCCGCAGCGCGCCGACGAGGCCCTCGCCCACCGGGCGTTCTACGACTCCACCGGCACCTGGAAGTTCGTCGCCGCGCAGCACGTCAACGAGGGCGAGGGCGACTTCGCGTACCTTCCCGCGGCGTACGGCGGCATCGTCCTGGCCGGCTACGGCTTCCGCACCGAACCGGCCGCGCACGCCGAGGCGCAGGAGGTGCTGGGCCGCCCGGTGATCTCGCTGCGCCTGGTCGACCCGGCCTTCTACCACCTGGACACCGCGCTCGCCGCCCTCGACGACCGGCACGTCACCTACTACCCCGGCGCGTTCTCGCCGGCCTCGCAGCAGGTGCTGGCCCAGCTGTTCCCGGACGCGGTGCTCGCCGACCGGGCCGACGCCGAGGCGTTCGGGCTGAACCTGGTCAGTGACGGCCGGCACGTGATCCTCAACACCGATGCGATCGGCATGGGCCGCAAGGTCCGCGACGCCGGATATCAGCCCGTCCACGTGGACCTTTCCGAGCTCAAGCGCGGTGGCGGCAGCGTGAAGTGTGCGGTCGCGGAATTGCGCGCTTGACCGCGCGGGCACCTTTGGACCCGGTGCGCAAAGATGGACCGCATGACCGACGACCCCCGCACCACTGAGCACAAGGAAGACGGCTCCGTCATCGTCATGGGCCCGGACGGCCGCCCGATGGGCACCATCGAGCAGGACGGCACGATGAGCCCGGAGGAGCCGGGCAACCTCATCGAGCAGCCGGCCAAGGTCATGCGCATCGGGAGCATGATCAAGCAGCTGTTGGAGGAGGTGCGGGCCGCTCCGCTGGACGAGGCGAGCCGTGGCCGCCTGCGGGAGATCCACCAGCGTTCGATCAAGGAACTGGAGGACGGGCTCGCCCCCGAGCTGCGCGAGGAGCTGGAGCGGCTGTCCCTGCCGTTCGAGGCGGAGACCCCGCCCAGCGAGGCCGAGCTGCGGATCGCCCAGGCGCAGTTGGTCGGCTGGCTGGAAGGCCTCTTCCACGGCATCCAGGCGGCCCTCGTCGCCCAGCAGATGGCCGCCCGCCTCCAGTTGGAGCAGATGCGCGGCGGCGGCCAGGGCCGCCCGGCGCTCCCGATGGGCATCCCGGGCAAGCCCGAGCGGCCCACCGGCCAATACCTTTGACCCCATTCCGGGGTACGCCTTACCCGTTTCGTCCGTAGGCTTCGCAGCCACGCCCCGTGGCCACCCGCCCGCGACGTCCGCGCAGCCCCGGCCGCAGCCGCGCGCCGGGGCCCGCGCACCGCGGCGCACCCGGTCACCGAGGCCTGCGGGCGGGACTCCCGGATTCGTACCGGGGAAGAGCACGGACCGGAAGCCGGCCGCCGACCGTGCGCCGGGCGCGGTCCGCCACCGGCGCGCCGGGCTGCTACAGGTTGAAGACTTTCTGCAGGTAGACGGCGACCCCGTCGGCCTCGTTCGTGCCGGTCACGTCATCCGCGACGGCGCGGACCGCGGGATGGGCGTTTCCCATCGCCACGGCATGGCCCGCCCAGGTCAGCATCGGGATGTCGTTGGGCATGTCGCCGAACGCGATGACCTGCGACGCGGTGACCCGCTCACGGTCGCAGAACCAGGCCAGGCCGGCCGCCTTCGTCACCCCGGCCGCGGAGATCTCCACCAGCGCCGACGACGACGAACGGGTCGCCTCGGCGACGCCGCCGAGGGCCTTGCTGACCAGCTCCAGGAAGTCGTCCGGATCGGCGGTCGCCGAGCGGGCCAGCAACTTCACCGCCGGCGCCGACGTTAGATCCGCCGGGGTGCCGATCACCCGGACGCGCGGGTCGGTCCAGCGCAGCGGCCAGGTCGGCTCGTGCCGGAAGGCGCGGCCGTCGTCGATCTCCACCGCCAGTGACATGTCCGGCACCGCGTCGCGCAGCCGGCGCGTGACATCGACCAGCAGCTCGCTGGAGAGCGGCTCGGTCCGCAGCACCTCGTCGGTGTGCGGGTCGTAGATCACCGCACCGTTCGCGCAGACCGCGGGGAGCGGCGCGGGCAGCTGGTCGTAGAGCTGTTCGAGCCAGCGCAGCGGGCGGCCGGTCACCAGCACCACCGGCACGGGCAGAGCGCCCAGCACCTCGATGGTCCGGGGACTGAGCCGGCGGTCGTCGTCGATGAGGGTGCCGTCGATGTCGGTCGCGACCAGTCGGAGATCCGGTTCGGCGCCGCGGCTGGGGGAAGCTGCCATCACCTCGACAATAGCCCGTCCAGAAAGACCGCCACGCCGTCCTGGTCATTGGTGAGCGTCACCTCGTCGGCGGCCGCGAGCAGGTCGGGGTGCGCGTTCGCGACGGCCACCCGGCCCCACCCGGCCCAGGCGAACATCGGCAGGTCGTTGGGCATGTCGCCGAAGACCAGCACGTCCGCCGGGTCGACGCCGACGGTCTCGGCGACCACCGCCAGGCCGGTGCCCTTGTCCACGTTCGCCGGGCAGATCTCCAGGTAGTTCAGGCCGGCCTGGGTCACCGTGGCCACCTCCGGCGGCACGGTCCGGCGGGCGATCGCCAGCAACTCGTCCACGTCGTGCCGGAAGGACCGGGCGAACGCCTTGATCACGTCGCCGGTCAGGCACTCGGCCCGGGTGCGCGCCTCGACGGTGACCGGGTATCGCCAGGTCGGGTCGTAGTCGCCCCAGAGCGGGGAGTCGTCGTGCTCCAGCGCCTCGAACATCACCGACAGCGGGCCGGCCGCCGCCTCCAGCCGGGCCAGCACCTCGGCCAGCCGCCAGCCGGGCAGCCGCGACTGGCGCAGGTAGCGTGACTCGGCCTGGTCGAGCACCCAGCCGCCCTGGGCGAGCACCAGATAGTCGGCGACCCGGATGTCGTTGCGGGTCAGCGAGGTGAGCCGGGGACCTCGGCCGGTGGCGGCGACGATCCGGATGCCGGCTGCCCGCACCCGGTCCAGCACCTCGTGCGTGTAGGCGGAGACGGTGTCGTCACTGCGGACCAGCGTGCCGTCGAGATCCGTGGCGATCAGCTTCGGCAGCCCGGGCTTGACCATGGATACCTCCGTGGGTTCGGCGACCCCCGCGGAGGGCGGAAGGAGAACGGTACACCCGCCCGGCCACCAGCGACCATGACATCGGGTGACCGGGCGGTGTCGAGATCGTTATCGGGCGGGTTCGAGTACGTCCCGGCCGCCCAGGAACGGCTGCAGGGCCTTGGGCACCCGCACCGATCCGTCCGGCTGCTGGTGGTTCTCCAGGATCGGGATCAGCCACCGGGTGGTCGCCAGGGTGCCGTTGAGCGTCGCGGCGATCTGCGGTTTGCCGTTCTCGTCGCGGTACCGGATGTTGAGCCGGCGCGCCTGGAACGTGGTGGTGTTCGACGTCGACGTCACCTCGCGGTAGCGGCCCTGCGACGGCACCCACGCCTCGCAGTCGAACTTGCGCACCGCGCTGGACCCGAGATCGCCGGCGGCCACGTCGATCACCCGGTACGGGATTTCGACCTTGGCCAGCATCTCCTCCTCCATGGCGAGCAGGCGCCGGTGCTCGTCGGCGGCCTGTTCCGGGCGGCAGAACGAGAACATCTCCACCTTGTCGAACTGGTGGACGCGCAGGATGCCGCGCACGTCCTTGCCGTGCGAGCCGGCCTCCCGGCGGTAGCACGACGACCAGCCCGCGTACCGGCGCGGCTCGTCGAGATCGATGATCTCGTTCGAGTGGTACGCGGCGAGCGCCACCTCCGAGGTGCCGACCAGGTAGAGGTCGTCGGCCTCCAGGCGGTAGACCTCGCTGGCGTGCGCCCCGAGGTAACCGGTGCCCTCCATCGACTCGGGCCGGACCAGGGTCGGCGTGATCGACGGGATGAACCCGTGCTCCACCGCCTGCTGGATGGCCAGCTGCAACATGCCCAGCTGCAGCAGCGCGCCGACGCCGGTGAGGAAGTAGAACCGCGATCCGGACACCTTCGCGCCGCGCTCGGTGTCGATGGCGCGCAGCGCCTCACCGATCTCCAGGTGGTCCTTCGGCGCCGTGATGTCCGGGATGTCGCCGACCGTGCGCAGCACCACGAAATCGTCCTCGCCGCCGGGCGGGGCGCCCTCGACCACGTTGGGCACGGCGAGATGCGCGCGCTTGAGCGCCTGCTCGGCCTCGGTCGCGGCGGCCTCGGCGGCCTTCACCTCGGCGGCCAGCTCCTTGGTACGGGCCAGCAGCGCGGCCCGCTCGTCACCGGAGGCCTTCGCGACGTCCTTGCCGATGGACTTCTGCTCCGCGCGGACCGTCTCGAACCGCTGGGTCGCGGCCCGGCGCTCCTCGTCGGCACGCAGCAGCTCGTCCACGAGCTCGGTGGACTCACCGCGCAGCCGCTGGCTGGCGCGGATCAGTTCGGGGTCGTCACGAAGCAGACGCAGGTCAATCACGGTTGTCGAGCCTACCGGCGTCCCGGTCCGATCATCACCCGGATATCCCCCGTCATCCGGATCGGTGCGGACGGTCGAGGTCGGCGGTGTGCGACGCGAACGGCGCGGTCGGCGTGATGCTCAGGTCCAGCGGGGCGCCGGACACCGGTTCGGCGGGCTCCCGGTGACGCCACCGGGGCGTGCCGGCCGGGCCGGACTCCCGCCCGGCCAGCCGCAGCGCGATCAGGGCCGCGGCCACCGCGGCCAGCGCACACCACAGGCCCCGCCCGTACGCCACCTCCAGCTTCTCCGCCTGCAGCTGGGCCGTGTAGAAGCGGGAGACCAGCCGGCTCTGGTCGTCCAGCATCGGCACCAGGGCCAGCAGCAGCGCGCCGAGCACCCCACCGGCGCCGGAACCGGCCAGCCTCGCGTACCCGCGGCCGGCCGCCGGGCCGAAGAGCGCCAGCAGCACCGCGATCGTCAGCAGGAGCAGACCCATCACGTACGCCGCACCGAGCGCGCCCAGGTCGAGCAGGTCGGCCGGCAGCATCCGGGCGGCCCCCACCTCGTCGTCACCCAGGTCCAGGCCGTCGACCGTGGTCACCTGCCACTCCGAGACCAGGGACGCGAACGCGGCGACCGCGCCCAGCCCGGCGACCAGCGGGGCGAGCCGGCGGTCGGCCCCGAGCTCGCGCAACCGGCCCGCGAAGCGCCCACCCGGGGCCCCGTCGGGCTCCGCAGGACCGAATGCGACCACCGTCTCCGACATGCGCTCCATGATGGCCCCTGCGGTGTCGGCCTTCCAGGGAACCTCGCATGGGCTAGCGTTTCGTTCATGCCTATTCGTTCTGCCACGGCTCGTTGGGAAGGGAACCTCACCGAGGGTTCCGGCACGGTCAAGACCGGTAAGGGTGGCCTGCAGGGGAATTACTCCTTCAAGTCACGGTTCGAGGAGGGTGAGGGGACGAACCCGGAGGAGCTGATCGCGGCGGCCCACTCCGGCTGCTTCTCGATGGCCTTCTCGAAGGGCCTCGCCGACGCGGGCTTCACGCCCAATTCGGTGGAGACCGTCGCCAAGGTGCACATGGACAAGACCGATGCCGGCTTCGGCGTCTCCCGCATCGACCTCGAGACGGTCGGGGACGTGCCCGGCATCGACGACGCCACGTTCCAGAAGATCGCCGCGGACGCCAAGGAGAACTGCCCGATCTCGCGGCTGCTCAGCCCGGGCGCGGCGATCAGCCTCTCCGCGAAGCTCGCCTGACCGCTCCTCCGGTGTGCCGGCGCGGCCTCCTCGGTCGCGCCGGCTTTCCACCCCACACATGCCCCGCCGGGCCTGCCGGTCCTGCCCCCGCTGGGCGGACCCCACGGTGCGGGCCGCCGTGGCGCGGCCGGGTGAGACCGTGCCGGCAACACAGGATCGGTTCAGCAACAGCGGGCACAATGTCCCCTGTGCCGGTGGACATGAGTCGGGAACGCTTCGAGGAACTGGTCGGGGAGGCCCTCGACGAGGTCCCCGTCGAGCTGCTGTCCCTGATGAACAACGTGGTGTTCCTGGTCGAGGACCTCCCGCCGGACGGCAGCGAGGACCTCCTGGGGCTTTACGAGGGCACCGCGCTCACCGACCGCGGCTGGGACTACGCCGGCGCCCTGCCCGACCGGATCACCATCTACCGCCTGCCCACGCTGCGCGTCTGCGACACCGACGAGGACGTGGTCGACGAGGTCGCGGTCACCGTGGTGCACGAGATCGCCCACCACTTCGGCATCGACGACCAGCGGTTGCACGAGCTCGGCTGGGCGTGAAGCCGTTCCGCGAGCCGGCCGGGGTCAGAGCCGCCCGCAGAGCGTGAACTCGCCGACGAGCGTCTGCAGAGTGCCGGTCACCTGGGCGAGCTCCTCGGCTGCCTGCTCCGACTGCTGTACCAGCTCGGTGGTGGTCCGCGCCGCGGCGGTCACGGCGCCGATCCGCCGATCCGCCGGGACCCGGCGGCGGCCTCGCCGACGTTACCGTTGATCTCGTTCGTGGTGGCGGTCTGCTCTCGACCGCCGAGGCGATCGTGGTCTGGTGACTGCCGATCTGGCGGATCACGTCGGCCACCTCCCGGAGGGCACGGAAAGCCTCGGTGAGCGGCTCGGCGCTGGTCCCTGCGCCGAACCGGTCGGTCAGCTAGCCGATTCGCCGGCGCGCACCCGGGACAGCCACGCGGCGGAGTCGGCGAAGTCCGCGTCGGACAGCCCGGCCGGCGCCCGTACCGGCGTCTCCGGCTGCAGCCGGTGCCGGGCGTAACTGCCCAGGAAGCGGACCTCCGCGCAGATCCGGCGCAGCCCCTGCAGGGCCTCGCCGACGCGGGCCTCGGCGACGTGGCCGGTGCAGTCCAGGAAGAAGAAGTACGTCCCCAGCTGCTCACCGGTCGGCCGGGACTCGATCCGCGACAGGTTGACCCCGCGTACCGCCAGCTCGGTGAGCACCGCGAGGAGCGCGCCGACCTGGTCGTGCCGGATCGAGACGGCCAGCGAGGTGACGTCGTCACCGGTCGGCGGCGGGGGCGGCGCAGGCCGGGTGAGCAGCGCGAACCGGGTGACCGCCTCGGAACGGTCGGCCACCTTCTCGGCGAGCACGGTGAGCCGGTTGCGGGCCACGCCGATCGGGGCGCAGAGGGCGGCGTCGTACTCCCCGGCGGCGGCGCTGAGTGCCGCGGCGGCGTTGGACAGCACGTCGATCACCACCGCGTCCGGCACGTTGGCCTGCAACCAGCGCCGGCACTGCGCGGAAGCCTGCGGGTGCGCCGCGATGGTGCGCAGCGCGGCGAGGGGTTTCAGCGCGTCCGCGCCGAGAAGGAACTCGACCGGCAGCAGCACCTCCCGCGTGATCATCAGCGGGCTGCCGGTGACCAGCTCGTCCAGGGTGACCGGGACCGCCCCGCCCACCGAGTTCTCCAGGGGGACGAGCGCGGCGTCGGCCTCGCCGCAGCGGACGGCCTCGAGCGCTTCCGGCACGCTGCGCGCGGGAGTGCGCAGCCCGTGCTCGGCGGCCGAGATGGTGCGCAGGGCCGCCTCGGTGAAGGTGCCTTCCGGGCCGAGGTAGGTGAAGCGGGTGGGCGGCGTTCCGGGCATTGCGCCAGTCTATGGCGGGAGGTGGCCGCCCGGCCCGGCCGTCCCGCCTTCAGAAGCCGCAGACCAGCACCCGGATGCCGGCCGGGGCGGTGGTCTGCACCTCGGCGTTGCAGACGTCGGTGCCGGCCGCGACCAGGTGCAGCGTGCTGCCTCTGCCGGTGGCGACGACCATCAGCGGCTCCAGGTCGTCGCTGCCCTGCCCGGCGAGCTCCAGGGCGGTGAACGACCAGGTCCCGGAGCACCGCGGCCCGTCCTGCACCCGCAGCGTCGCGGCCGGGATCCCGGACTTGGCCTTCTCCCTGACCAGCGCCAGGATCTCCGCCCCGGTCGGCTGCCCTGAGCAGCGCGGGGCGTGCGCCGGGGTGGGCGTCGGGGACTTGGTCAGCGGCGCGGCGGTCGGCGCCGTGGTGCGCGGATACGCCGGGGTGGTGAAGGTCGGCACGGCGACCGGATAGGTGGTGGGCACCCCGCCCGGATAGGTGGTGGGCACCCCGCCCGGCACGGCGGCCGTCGGCGCCAGGGTGGGGTAGACCGGCGGCGGCAGGTACGCCGACGCGGCGCCGGACGGCTGCCCGCCGGACGGCTGTGGGCTCAGCGGGGACAGCGGGGGACTCGTCGGCAGCGGCTTCGGCGGGGCCCCGCAGGCCGCGGTCAGCAGCAGCGCGCCCAGGGCCAGGGTGATGTGGGGTGTGCGGGGGAACACGCGCTCATGGTAGGAGCCGCGCCCGGCCGGAGCCAGGTCGTCAGCCGGTTATCCGGTGCCCGGCGGCGGTGAGCGTGTTGACCGCCTCGGTCAGCCGGACCGTCGGCACCAGCAGGTAGTCGGTGTCGTAGGTGGAGAACGTCACGATGTTGACCCGGGCGTCGGCCAGCGGCCCGACGAGGGAGGCGAGCACGCCGGTCATCGTGAGGTCGAGCCCGGCCACCCGCAGGGCGCGCCAGGCGGTGTCGGCCTCCGCGCCGTCCGGCACCCGGTCCGACGGGCAGATGATCGAGATCTCGTCGAGGCCCCAGGTGACCGAGATGACGCTCTTGTCGGCCGGACCTGCGGTCAGGGACGCGGGCAGGGTGGATCCGGCCGGCAGGCGGCACACCGCGTACTCACCTGGTAACAGGTCTAGATCGAGCATGACGGCAGACTACGTTGCGGATCGGTAACACCCAATGGTTACCGGATGCGGTGAACACCACACCGCCATAGACAAACCGGACTTCAGTAATGCACCGGGGAGAGAAAGGTCATCGAACCGGCCACCCGATCGCCCGCCAGCAGGGGTGTGGAGATCGCGTCGACGGTCAGCGGCGCCCTCCCGGCATCCGGCACGACCCGCATCAGGCCGCGCGCCAGCCGCTCGGTGCGGACCGCGAGCAGCGGCGGGATCAGCTCCGCCTCCGGCTCCTCGAGGGGGCCCGCGCCGGCCGTGAAGTCGATCAGCTGCAGCGTCGCGGTCAGCCGTTTGCCCAGCGCCTCAGCCGGCTTGCCCAGCCCGAGCAGCTCGCTGCAGGACGGTGAGATGGCCAGGATCGCGCCGCCGGCGTCGAGGATCAGGCAGGGCTCGTCGGCCACCGCCACGGTGCCCGCCCAGCGCTCGATGCCGGTGATGAACTCGGCCTCGGCCGGTGTGCGTGCCTGGGGGACGAACGCTCCCGAGAGGGAGAGCTCAACATGCGCCACCCGCTCCTCCTCGCTTCCGTCGTGCCGGCCGGTGGCACCCCGGTGAGCCCGGGGCGCCGTGGTCGGCGACGTCGCAAGGAACGTTACCGGCGGGTCGGCCGCTTGTCAGCGGCCGTCTGTCCGTTGCTGTACCAACGGTACTCACCGGCCGGCCGATAGGGCGCGTTCGCCCAGGTCGCAGGGTTGCTGGCGACGGCTGAGAGTTTGCTCGCGGTGGCCGCGGAGATGCGGGCGCCACCGGCCAGGAGGAGCCGGTCGAGCTGTTTGTCGGTGGCGACCAGGCAGTCCTTCGGCAGCCCGTGCACGCTGATCACGCCGGAGCCGACGAACGTCAGCACGGGGGTGACGGGCACGTTGAGCCCGACCGCGGCGGAGAGCGCCTTGGCGGCCCGGCGGGCATCCCGGCGCGCCTCGGCGACGTACGCCGGGCGCTTGCCGTTGATCTGGACGACGTCACCGGCGATCAGCACGCGGGAGCGGCCGTGGTCGGCCACGGTCACCGCGTAGACGCCACCGGGGCCGATGGCGAGGAAGCCGGCCCGGTCGTCGGCCGGGTCCGGCTCGTAATACGCCTCGGACAGGTCGGTCCGCGGCCAGTCCACGATGTGCCAGCTGGAGCCGAGCCGGTCGAGCCGGGTCAGGGCGCGGGCTCCGGCCGCCTCCATGCGGCGGGCCTCGCGCTCGGCGCGACGGCGCCGGGCCCACTCCACCGGGCTGAGGCGCTGTTGCTCCAGGGCGGTGGACTGTTGCGAATGACCGATCGGGGTCAGCGCTCTGTCGGTGGACGGCACGGGCAGAGCGGGGCGGGCGGGGAAGACAGTCACTGCGACCTCCGGCAAAAGGTCAATCGGGCTGGCTCTCTTTTCCAACTACCGTACGTGCTCGAACCTTCACGGAACAGGGTGACGGCAGAGAAAGAAAGGCGAATGAGTGTGGATGAATACCGCATTCACGGACAGCATCTTCTTGCGGATGGTGCATCTCGTCCCCTGCGGTCCGCGGTCTCGTCGCACTCTGACAAGTTATCGCTGTCGTCCGTTCGGTGCATGGTCGTCCCAAGATCTAGTCAGAACGTCACCGCGCGGTAGCGTTCGGTACGGGTTAACGTCGGCATCGTGTACGTCGACAGTGAAGTCAGCCGCCTGCGCACCGTCCTGCTCCACCGTCCCGGGAAGGAGCTGGCCAGACTCACCCCGCGCAACAGCGGCTCGCTGCTGTTCGACGGCATCCCCTGGGTCGGCCGGGCCCAGGAGGAGCATGACGCGTTCGCCGAGGCGCTGCGTTCGCGCGGGGTGGAGGTGCTGTACCTGGACCGGCTGCTCGCCGAGACGCTGGCGATCCCGCAGGCCCGCGACGAGCTGACCGCCGGCGTCCTCGCCGACCCCCGGCTCGGTGACGGGCTGCGTGCCGGGGTGGCCGACTACCTGGCCGACCAGGATCCGGACCGGCTCGCCGAGGTGCTGACCGCCGGCCTGGCCCACGAGGAGGTCAAGCCGGGCGGCGGCAGCCTGGTCTACGAGATGCTCGAGCGCCACGACTTCGTCATCGATCCGCTGCCCAACCTGCTCTTCACCCGGGACTCGTCGGTCTGGGTGCGCGACCGGGTGGCGGTGACCAGCCTGGCGATGCCGGCCCGGCGGCGGGAGACCACGCTGACCCACGCGGTGTACCGCTACCATCCGCGCTTCGCCGGGACCCGGTTGCTCTACGACCCGGCGCTGGAGCACGTCGAGGGTGGTGACGTGCTGGTGCTGGCGCCGCAGGTGCTCGCGATCGGTGTCGGCGAGCGCACCACTCCGGCCGGCGCCGAGCGGCTGGCCCGCCGGGTGCTCACGGCCGGCCTGGCGCACACCGTGCTGGCCGTGCCGATCGCCCAGGAGCGGGCCACCATGCACCTGGACACGGTCTGCACCATGGTGGACGCCGACCTGGTGGTGATGTATCCGAACGTCGCCGACACCCTCGAGGCCTGGACCGTCACCGGCGGTCCGGAGGGCGAGCTGGTGACCCGCCCGCCGCGCCCGTTCCTGGAGGCGGCCGCCGACGCGATGGGCATCGACCACCTGCGGGTCATCGACACCGGGCTGGATCCGGTGACCGCGGAGCGTGAGCAGTGGGACGACGGCAACAACACGCTGGCCATCGCGCCCCGGCTCTGCGTCGCCTACGAGCGCAACGTGGAGACGAACACGCAGCTGGAGCGGGCCGGCATCGAGGTCATCCGGATCCAGGGCTCCGAGCTGGGCAGCGGCCGCGGCGGCCCGAGATGCATGAGCTGCCCCGTGGCACGCGCCAAAGCCCCCACCAGCCAGGACCAACCCCGGCCGAGCCACTGACCCCGCCCGCCCCAATCCGAGGTGACCGAGCCACCCCACCCGCGCCCCGCAAACGCCGCTCGCCCCGCCCCGCCCCTCCGAAGTGACCGAGCCACCCCACCCGCGCCCCGCAAACGCCGCTCGCCCCGCCCCGCCCCTCCGAAGTGACCGAGCCGCCCCGCCCAAGCCCCGCAAACGCCACCGGCCATGACCGGGGCTCCCGAAGACGGCTGAGTCCAACCCGTCTCTCCGCACAACGCCGCCGGTGAGGAGGCAAGCGATCTCCCGCCACTCGCGGGGTGTGCGGGTGGCGGGAGATCGCCTGCCTCCTCACCGGTCACCAGGCGTTTGCACGCGGAGCGAAGCGAAGCCAGGTCAGCCCAGCCCAGCCCAGCTCAGCGCAGCGTCAGCTGCCGCCCGATCAGGCCCTGCCGGGCGCGGCGGCCGGCTGAGTCGAGCGGCTCGGTGATCGCCAGCATGTCCTGGTACCGCTTGGCGAAATCGGCCAGCGGCGCCTCCCAGTCGGCGGCCTCCGGCTCGCCCGGGATGTCCCACACCGGGACCAGCAGGCCGTGCGCCCGGAACATGCCGGCGAACTTGGTGTCGTCGCCGAGCACCAGCTCACCGGCCGCGGAGAGGCGGGCCAGGGTGTCCAGCGCGTGGTCCTCGGCATCGCCGAGCACCCAGCGGACGTGGCCCTTGTCCGGTGCGATCCGGCACCAGTAGGCGGCCTTGGCGGCGGACAGCCGCACGGTCGGGTAGATCGACGCGTTGGCCCGCTCCAGTGACGCCTTGACGCTGGCGTCCTGCAGTTGGTCGGCGTCCAGCCAGTACTCGAAGCCGTCGTGCATGGTGATCTCGAGCGGTTCGTCGACCAGCACGTCCTGCAGGCGCGGGCCCGCGCCGGGCAGCGCCGGGACGGACACCGCGTCGCCGGGGGCGGTGCGCAGCGCGGAGAGGATGGCCACCGCCAGGTCGCGGGAGACGTCACCGGACTGCACGTGCCGCTGGAGCCCGATGAAGACCTCGCCGTCCCGGCGGGACATGGCGGGCCAGGCCATCGGCAGCACGGTGGACAGGGTGACCGGGCGGTCACCGTACTCCTCGATGATCTCCGGCTTGAGGGTCAGCCTCGCCGACGCGGCCGGGACCAGCTCTCGCAGCGCGACCCATTCGGGCTCGTCGGCCAGGCCCTCGAACGGGCGGGCGACGAAGATGTCGCGCACCTTGGTCTTGGGGGCGGACTCGCGGGTCTTACGACGCTTACTCACGAGGGACCAGCCTAGGCGGTGTCCGCCGGAAAGCGGTGACGTGGGCCACCCGTGTTGATGAATCCGGGCCGGAAAAGGCGTGTCAGGCGCGCGGGAAGCGCACCTCGGCGACCGTCCCGCCGCCCTCCCGGGGGCGCAGCGACACCCAGCCGTGCTGGCGTTCCACCATCCGCCGGACCAGGTAGAGGCCCAGGCCGGCGCCGGGGTGATGGTGCCGGTCGCCGCCGTCGGCCTGCCAGTACCGCTCGAAGGCGCGCTCGACGTGCTCGGGCGCGATGCCGGCGCCCCGGTCGGAGACCCGGAAGCGCAACGTGTCGTCGTCGGTCCCGGCGCACAGTTCGACCGGGCTGTCCGGCGGGGAGTATTTCTCCGCGTTCGTGGTGAGTTCGGTGAGGATGGTGGCGATCGAGTCCCGGTTGCCGTACGCCTTCGGCAGGCCCTCCGGCAGGTGCGCGAGCCGCACCCGGCGCCGCAGGTCGGCCGGAAGTTCCTGGACCGCCTCGCGGAGCGCCTCGACCAGGTCGAACGGGCCGGCCGGGGAGCCGCCGGCGCCCCGGTCGTCGCTCGCCGCGGAGAGCAGCCGGTCGAGCAGCCGGGCCAGCTCGCCGGCCCGGTTGCCGATCACCCGGACCGCCTCCCGGCGGCCCGGCTCGCCGAGCGTCTGCCAGTGGTTGGTCAGGGTGTCCGCGTACCCCTTGATCACCGTGACCGGGGTGCGCAGCTCGTGGCTGGTGACCGCCACCCACAGGTCGCGGTCGGCCTGCGCGCCGGCCTGGTCCGGCGCGGCCGCCGGATGCACCGGCAGGCCGCGGCCGAGGCCGTAGAGACGCCCGATCTCGCCGGCCAGCAGTTCCAGTACGGCGTGATGCTCCGGCCCGGGCTCCCCGGCGTCCTCGCCGAAGTAGACGTGCAGCGACCCGGCGGACGTGTCGCCGGTCTCGCAGCGGGCGCCGAGCATGTGCCGCAGGTCGCCACCCTCGATCTGCCGGGCGAAGGCGTCGTTCACCGAGTCCAGCGGGACCAGCAGGGCGCGCCGGCCGGGCAGCCGGTCGGCCTGCTCCACGCGGCGGCCGACGGCCGGCTCGCACACCCCGGTGGCCGCGATGATCCGGCCGTGGCCGTCCGCGTACTCCGCGAAGCCCGCCCCGCGTGCGCCGAGCACGTCCTGGGCGAGCCGGACCAGGTGCTGGAGCACGGGCAGGCCGGTCTCCCCGGCGTTGACGCGGTCGAGAACCGCGATCTGACCCCGGGTCAGCGCTGGGTAGTCGGGACGGTCCGGCATGTCTGCGAGTCTGCCTCGCCACGAAGCCTTTGGGCAGCTGTGTGCACGGTCACATCTGGGCCAGGCGGTCCAGCACGAACCGGGGCCGGTCGCTGATCACGCCGTCCACCCGGTGGCGCAGCGCCAGCTCCAGGTCGTCCGGCTCGTTGACGGTCCAGACGTACGTCTGGTGGCCGGCGGCGCGCATCGCCGGCAGCAGGCCGGGCCGGCTGCGCAGCAGGTCGATGCCCGGGCCGGCGATCCGCGCGCCGAACGGCAGGCGGCCCTTGCCGACCCCGGGCGGCAGCAGCTCCAGCAGGTAGACGGTGGGCACCCCGGGCGCCTGCGCGCGGATGCGACGCAGCGCCAGCGCCGCGAAGGACATCACCGTCACCTGTACCGGATCGTCCGGCTTCGGCTCGGCCAGCCCGAACCGGCGCAGCATCCCGACCAGCCGGCGCTCCACCTCGGCGCCGTACCGGGAGGGGTGCTTGGTCTCGATCAGCAGGCGGACCGGTCGGCCGGAGTCGCGCACCGCCTCCAGCAGCCGTTCCAGGGTGAGCAGGCGGCTGAGGTCGGGCAGCTCCTCGTCGGCCGGGTAGCCGGGGTGCCAGGAGCCGTAGTTGTACTCGTCGAGCTGGGCGAGGGTGCGCCGGCTGACCAGCCCCCGGCCGTTGCTGGTGCGGTCGAGCCGCCGGTCGTGCACGCAGACCAGGTGCCCGTCCCGGGTCAGCCGGACGTCGCACTCCAGCCCGTCGACGCCGTCCTCCAGGGCACGCAGGTATGCCCCGAGGGTGTGCTCGGGCAGCGCGTCCGCGCCTCCACGGTGCGCGAAGACGAGCGGACGGTACGCGCTCACAGCACCCTGGCCGGCTGCCCGTCCTCGCTGACCATGTCCCGGCCGTACGCCGCCCAGGACTGCATCCCGCCGTCGAGATTGCGCACGTTGTCCCAGCCCTGGTTCATCAGATAGGCGACCACCTGGCCGGACCGCCCGCCGGCCCGGCAGATCACCACGACCTCGCCGTCCGACGGCACCTCGGCCATCCGGGCGGGCACCTCCATCATGGGCAGGTGGTGGGCGCCCGGCGCGTGGCCGGCGGTCCACTCGTCCGGCTCGCGGACGTCGAGGAGGTAGGCGTCGGAGCCGACCTGATCGGGGGTGACGCTGGGTACCTGAGGTCCGAACACGGTCCCAGCCTACGGCGCGGTCACTTCTCGTTCGCGACGACGTCCGGGTTCGCGAGGAGGAACTCGTCGAGCCGGTCCTGCTGCACCGCCCGGTACATCGCCCGGCTCTTCTCGGTGATCGTCTCCCGGCCGCTGGCGTTGCCGGCGAAGGTGCCGTCGTTGGTGCGCAGCAGCACCATGTCGTTGGCCGCGACACCCTTGAGGCCGAGCACGAAGTCCGGGATCGAGACGTCACCGGTGTCGAGCACCAGCGACTTGCCGGCCGCCTTGATCAGACCGCTGATCCTCAGCGGGTTGCTCAGGACGCCACCGGACGCGGCCTTCTTCGCCATCGCCTTGATCAGCTGCTGCTGGTGCCGCTGCCGGTCGTAGTCACCGTTCTTCAGGCCGTACCGCTGGCGGGCGTAGTCGAGCGCCTCCCAGCCGGCCATGTCCCGGCAGCCGACCCGGTGCACGACCGGCTTGGTGGCCTTGCCGGTCCTGCGGGCGTCGGCCAGGTACATCGCCGTGCCGTCGACCCGGACCATGTGGCGCGAGGTGACCTGCTGGTCGACGCACATCCGCACGCCGCCGAGCCGGTCGATGACGTTCTTGAAGCCGCCGAAGTTGATGATCGCGGCGCCGTCGAAGCTGATCCCGGTCAGGTCCTTCAGCGTCTTGGCGAGCAGCTGGGCCCCGCCGGTCCAGCCGCCGCCGTTCTGCGCGCCCCAGTAGAACGCCTCGGTCGCCTTGGCCGTGCCACCCGGATAGCCGCTCGGCTCGAACGCCGGCACCCGCACCTCGGTGTCGCGGGGGATGGAGATCAGGTACGCCCGGTCGTGGCCGGCCGGGATGTGCAGGATGATGATGGTGTCCGAGTGCAGCTCGCCGTCCGCCCAGCGGGCCCGGGCGTCCAGGCCCATCAGCAGCATGTCGATCGGTCCGCGCAGGGTACCGGTGTCCGCGCCCTCGGCGACCGTCTTCGCCGCGTCGCCGGTCAGGTCCCCCTTGGCGATCGTCCCGGTGGTCTGGCTGATCAGCACCCGGCCGGCGGCGATGCCACCGCCGCTGGTGAGCACGAGCAGGACGCCGAGGCCGGCGGTGAGTTTGGCCCACAGCGGCGACCGGGGCCGCCTGCGCTTGCTCGCGGCCGGGGCCGCGGGTGCGTCCGGGGCGCTCGACGCGCCGCGATCCTGGGTGGGGACCGGTGGCGGCATCGTGACCGTCATGCAGCGCTCCAAGCGGGTCGGGTGCGGGGCTGCATCACTGTACGGACGGTTTCCAACCGCCTGAAGGTCACTCGGGTTTCATGTCGAAGTCATGCGGGGAGCAGTCCGCCGGCGGCACGGCTCCCCGCACGGACCGGGGTCAGGTGTTCTTCTTCACCGGGTTGGCGGCCATCCACTCGTCCATCCGGTCCGCGGCCATCGCCTGGTACAGCGCGAGCGCCTTCTCCCGGTCGGAGACCACCACGGACTGCCCGGAGATCGTCTCGCTGCCCTTGTTCGGACTGGTGAGGAACGTCAGATTGTCGCCGCGCAGGCTGCGGAACTGCAGCACCATGTCCTTGAGCGAGAAGTCCTGGTCGACGGTGACCGCGGCGGCGACCGCGGTGAGGAAGTCGTCGAGCTTGCCCGGGCTGGTCAGGGTGCCGGTGCTGGCCGCCTTGTCCATCAGCGCCTTGAGGAACTCCTGCTGGTGCTGCATGCGGGCGAAGTCGCCGCGGGCGAACTGCTTGCGCTGACGCACCCAGTCCAGCGCCTGGGCGCCGTTCATGTGCATCATGCCCTTCTTGAACACCCGGTGCGGCTTGTGGATCGACGTGATGGTCTGGTCGACCCTGAGGTCGACGCCGCCGAGCGCGTCGGTGACCTCCTTGAAGCCGCCGAAGTCGATCGCCATCACGTGGTCCAGCCGCACCCCGGTCAGGCACTCCACGGTGCGGACCGCGCGGGGCAGGCCACCGAACGCGAAGGAGGCGTTGATCTTGGCTCGGGAGCCCGAGGAGCACGGCGCGTTGTTGCCGCTCGGGACGACCACCCACAGGTCCCGGGGGATCGAGACGAGCTGTGCGCTCTTGTGGTCGGCCGGCACGTGCATGATCATCAGCGTGTCCGCCCGCCAGGCGTTGGCCTGGTCCTCCTTGGCGTCCGGGTCCCGGGAGTCGCTGCCGACCAGCAGGATGTTGAACGCCCCGTCGACCGTCTTGGCCGGCCGGCCCGAGCTGATCCCGGCGAAGGCGTCGGTGCGCTTGAGGTCGTTGTCGATCCCGTTCACGTAGTTGACCGCGTAGATGCCGCCGATCAGGGCCAGCAGCAGCACCACGCCGCCGGCGACCAGGGCGATCCGGCCCCAGCGCGGGCGCGGCCGGCCGCCCCGGTAGGAACGTCCCCGATCACCCGGCCCGCCCGGCCTGCCGGGGCCGCCCGGAGCCACCGGGCGTCCGGTGGGGCGGGCGCCGGCCGGCCCGTACGGCGGGACGGAGGCCCGTCCGGAGGGGTTGCCGCTGGGAGAGGTGGTCGCAGACATGGAAACCAGGTTATGTCGGATCCGCCAGTGACCCCGGTCGCTCGACGTGGTTCGGCACGAACGTGGGAGTTCCTCCGAACCGGCCCTGACCAGGCACGATGATCCGGACCCGGGCCGGCGCGGCGACGACGCCGGCCCGGGCGGTGCGGTAAGGATCAGTGCGCGCCGTGTCCGGTCAGCGACCGGACCTCCAGCTCGGCGTATTTCTCGGTGTCTTTCTCCGCGCTGAGCACGGTGCCCAGCCAGCCGAAGAAGAAACCCAGCGGGATCGAGATGATGCCCGGGTTGGACAGCGGGAACCAGTGCCAGTCCTGGTCCGGGAACATCGCGGTGGGCGAGCCGGAGACCACCGGCGAGAAGAACACCAGGACGACCGCGGCGAGCAGACCGCCGTAGATCGACCAGACCGCGCCGGAGGTGTTGAACCGGCGCCAGAACAGGCTGTACAGGATCGCCGGCAGGTTCGCCGACGCGGCCACCGCGAACGCCAGGGCGACCAGGAAGGCCACGTTCAGGTTCTGCGCGAAGATCGACAGGGCGATCGAGATCGCGCCGATCACCAGGGCGGCGATCCGGGCGACGTTGACCTCGTTGCGCTCGGACGCGGTACCCCGCTTGATCACGTTGGCGTAGAAGTCGTGCGCGGTGCTCGACGACGAGGCCAGGGTCAGGCCGGCCACCACGGCCAGGATGGTGGCGAACGCGACCGCCGCGATGATCGCCAGCAGCACCGCGCCGCCGGTCTCCCCGCCCAGGTAGTCGATGCCGAGCTTCTGTGCCAGCTGCGGCGCGGCGGTGTTGCCGGCCTTGTCCTGGGCGGTGATCGCCTTGCCGCCCACCAGGGCCGCCGCGCCGAAGCCGAGGGCCAGGGTGAACAGGTAGAAGACGCCGATGATGCCGATCGCCCAGAGCACGCTCTTGCGGGCCACCCGGGCCGTCGGCACGGTGTAGAACCGGGTCAGGATGTGCGGCAGGCCGGCCGTGCCGAGCACCAGCGCGAGACCGAGCGACAGCAGGTCCATCTTGCTGTAGAAGGTGCCCAGCGCATCGCCCGCCTTCTCCACGCCGTAGCGCAGGCCCGGCCCGAGGAAGGCGTCACCCTTGCCGGACTGCGCGGCGGCGTCGCCGAGCAGGGCGGAGAGGTTGAACCGGTAGTGCGCCAGCACCATCACGGTCATCACCAGGGCGCCGGTCATCAGCATGAACGCCTTGACGATCTGCACGTACGTGGTGCCCTTCATGCCGCCGACCACGACGTACACGATCATCAGGGCGCCGACCAGGATGATCGTGAAGACCTTGGCGGTGCTCGCGTCCATGCCCAGGAAGGTCTGGTCGGCGGTGATGCCGAGCAGCAGGGAGACCAGCGCGCCGGCGCCGACCATCTGGGCGATCAGGTAGAAGACCGACACCACGACGGTGGAGACCGAGGCGGCGGTGCGCACCGGTCGCTGGCGCATCCGGAAGGCCAGCACGTCGGCCATCGTGTACCGGCCGGAGTTGCGCAGGAACTCGGCGACCAGCAGCAGCGCCACCAGCCAGGCGACCAGGAAGCCGATCGAGTAGAGGAAGCCGTCGTAACCGTAGAGCGCGATCAGGCCGGCGATGCCGAGGAACGAGGCGGCCGACATGTAGTCGCCGCCGATCGCCATGCCGTTCTGGAAACCGGTGAACTGCCGGCCCCCGGCGTAGAAGTCGGTGGCGGTCTTGGTCTGCCGGCTCGCCCAGATGGTGATGCCCAGCGTGATGGCCACGAAGATCAGGAACAGCGTGATGGTCAACGTCCGCGAGGTGCTGGACGAGGCCTCGGCCGCGAGCAGGATCGGCATCAGCGCACACCCCCCTCACCGGTGCTGTCCGCCGTCGACCGGCCGCCCTCGACCTGGTGGTAGATGTCGTCCGCGAGCGGATCGACCCGCCGCGCGGCGAAGCGCGAGTAGTACCAGGCGATCAGGAACGTCGACACGAACTGCAGCAGGCCCAGCAGCAGGGCGACGTTGATGTTGCCGGCCAGCTTGATGGCCATGAAGTCCCGCGCGTACGCGGAGAGCAGCACGTACAGCGCATACCAGAGGATGAACGCGATCGTCGTCGGGAAGATGAACGTGCGAAGGGTCTGGCGCAGCCGAGCGAATTCCTCGGAGTTCTGCACCTCGATATATCTCTCGGGCGAGGCCGGCACGGGGTCACCACCTTCGTCTGGAGGTTGACTTTCCGGCACCGTACGAAGGAAAGTGGCCGCGCCCCGGCAGCCGGTCGGCGTCTGCGCCCAGTGGTGGTCTGACTGCGCTCAGCGGTCGGGCCGCGCCAGTTCGGCGTACCGCCCGCGGTAGTGCGCCAGCGGCGGGGTGGCCGCGCCGACCTGGACCGATTCGATGCTCGCCTCGACGAGCAGCGACCACCCGCACGGCCGGGAGCCGTCCAGCCGGCAGGCGGCCCACGCCCCGGCGTGCGCGGGCACCGGCCCGTACTCGGTCCGGTGCCAGTCCCCGGCGGCGAACAGCCCGCCCGGCGCCGGCATCAGGCCGGCGAAGCGGTCGGCGAGCTGCCGGTCGGCCGGGGTGAGCGGGGTGACCGCGAACCGGCCGGCCCGCGACGCCGCGTCCCAGAACTCGCTCTCCTCGTCGATCAGGCCGAGCATCCGGCCCGGCTCGCCGTCGGCGACCAGGGTGGAGGAGACGGTCAGCCCGGCCGGGCCGGGGGCGGTCCAGAGCGTGACCGGCGCGGCCAGCCGGCCACGGAACCGGCGTACCGGGGATTTCTCCTCGTCCGGCACGGCGAACGGGTCGGTGGAGTGGATGGTCATCCGATCATTCTCCCGATTCCAGATCCTGCACGCCGCTACCGCAATTAATTGATCAACGGCTATTTTCCTCTGGGGACCTCCGGCGGAAGGGGACGGCGCATGCCCCAGGTGGTGTTACGGCCGGGCGACGTCGTTCACGTCGGGGCCGACGCGAGTGTGCAGTTCTCCGGCGACCGGGCCCTGACCTTACGGATCATCCGGATCGACCCCAGGGTGACCTACGACGGCTGGATCTGGCTGGACGGCTATGTGGTCGGCCCGGCCGGTAACGCGTTGCAGCGGCGGCGCATCTTCGTCCGGCGGGAGGGGTTGCGGCGGCTCCGGGGCAATCGGGGACCGGCGCCCCGGGGCGGATCTCGGACCGCCGGCCGGTCCTGACGGTTTCGTCACCGGGACCGGTCGCTCCCGGCTGACCGCGGGGCCCGGGCCGCCCGCTGCCCGGCGAGCATCGGTGCGGATCATGCCGAATTGTGGGGTCTCGAAATTGGACGATCCGCGGAGTTTCGCGACATTACGCGAATCGTCTGTGCCGAATTTTCGTGGATCAGCGGATACGTGCTGGAATCGTCCGGGCGGACCGTGGACCGGCCGGTCGATGTCGCCGCCCGGGCGGACGCGGCTACGTGCCGGTCCGGCCACGTGCACCGGCCTCTGCGAGGGAGGGCCGGACCGCAATTAGTTCAGTTGATTGACATTCCGGGCCGGTTGTCACGCTTGTCACAGGCGTCCGGTTCGGCTTGCCCGGCCGCTCGCGAACGGCGCAAGATCTGCCGCGATCGGGAAGGCGCCGGCGCTGCGAAAAAGGGGGGTGCACCGCCGGATCTTTGCTGCGTCACAGAAATACGGCGCGCATTTCCGCGCCCGATCGGGCCCGGGTGTTCCGCGGCGAAACGGGGGAAACGCGGAACACCCGGCCCGGTCAGCCCACGCGTTCGATCACCGCCTTCCGGATCAGGAATTTGCCCGGCTCGCGAACCTGCTCGAAGGCCGCGTTGTTGAGCAGCACGCAACTGCCCGACGTGGTCTGCACGGTCACCGTGATGCTCTTGTTGTTGTCCAGGTTCGTCACCCTGAGGCGGGTGCCGACCGGGAAGGTGCCGCTGGAGGCGAACGGCGCGCCGGCCTCGCCGGAGAGGGTCACGGTCGAGCCCTTGCAGACCACCTCGCCGGCGCCGGTCCCGGCCGTGCCCCCGGCCGGCGCGCCGGTGGGCTGCCGCGTCGGGGCGGTGGTCGGCTTCCCGGTGGGCGCGGTGCCGCCCGGTTCCGCCGTCGGAGCGGTGGTCGCCGGAGCGGCCGGGGCGGCGATGTCGCCACCGCAGCCGGCCTGCCGGCGTTGCACGTTGATCAGATCGACCACGGCCTGGCGGTTCCGCAGGATCGCGTCGGTCTGCGCGGTACGGTGCGCGCGCTGCTCGGCCATGAACGCCTGGTTCTCCCGCAGCGACCGGTCCAGGCCGTCACAGGTGGTGGAGGCGTTGCTCATCCCGGTGCCGACGGCCAGCGCGCCGCCGGCCAGGGCGGCTGCCGCCAGCGCGATGACGACCTTGCGGTTGCGCCCGGTCAGTCCGCTGCCCGGCCGCCTGTATGCACTTCTGCGTGGTCTCATGCCGGTAACTACGCGCGCCGGACGGCCGGCGGCCGAGGGACGTACCTTAAAGATCCTTAAATGTGTCAGCTCCGCAGCGACTCGGGCGCGTGCAGGCGCAACATCGTCGCCCCCACGTCCGGGGGCACCCGGCGGGCGGTCAGCAGCGAGACCACGACCATCACCAGGAACGCCAGCGGCACGGTCCAGGCCGCCGGCTGCCCGATGAACTCGGCGAGCCCGCTGGGCAGCTCCGCGCCGAGCACGGTGACCAGCACCGCCACCACCGCCGCCCCGCCACCGACCAGGATGCCCGCGGTCGCCCCGGCGGCGGTCAGCCCCCGCCACCAGATGCCCAGCACCAGCAGCGGACAGAAGCTCGACGCGGCCACCGCGAACGCCAGGCCCACCACACGTGAGACGTCCAACCCGGACACGAACACCGCCATGGTCATCGGTACGACCGCGGCCAGCAGCGTGGCCAGCCGGAAGTCGCGCACCGAGCCGGACCGCCCGGGCCGCAGCACGTCCGTGAAGATCACCCCGGCGACGCTGGTCAGCAGCCCCGAGGAGGTCGACAGGAACGCCGCCAGGGCGCCCGCGGTGACCAGCGCGCCGAGCAGCCGTCCCAGATGGCCGCCGCCCAGCGCCGCTTCCGGCAGCAGCAGCACCACCGCGTCGGTGCGCCCGGTCATCAGCAGCTGCGGGGTGTAGATCCGGCCCAGCACGCCGTAGAGGGTGGGCAGCAGGTAGAACAGCCCGACCATGGCCAGCACGACCAGCGTGGTGCGCCGGGCCGAGGCGCCGTCCGGGTTCGTGTAGAACCGCACCAGCACGTGCGGCAACCCCATCGTGCCCAGGAACGTCGCCAGGATCAGCGAGTACGTGCCGAACAGCCCGCCCTCGCCACCGGGCAGCAGCCAGTCGGCACCGAACCGGGCATCCACCGTGCTCACCCGCGGCACCGGGTCGCCGGCCGCGAAGTGCAGCGTCTGCCCCGCGGTGACCGGGCCGACCCCGCCCAGCACCGCGTCCCGTTCGATCGTCACGCTGGTCGCGGCCGGGAAGACCGCGCCGGCCGGTGGCGTCACCGCCGGCCGCCCGTCGCTCTGCCAGTGCAGGATCAGGAAGATGATCGGCACGGCCAGCGCGGTCAGCTTCAACCAGTACTGGAAGGCCTGCACGAAGGTGATCGCGCGCATCCCGCCGAACGCCACGTTCCCGGTGACCACCACGCCGATCAGCAACGCGCCCCAGGCGTACGAGCCGCCGGTGACGGTGGCGAAGGTCAGGCCCGCGCCCTGCAGCTGGGGAAGCAGGTAGAGGCAGCCGATGAACAGCACGAACGCGGTGGCCAGCCGGCGCAACCGGGTGGAGCCCAGCCGGACCTCGCAGAAGTCCGGCAGCGTGAAGGCTCCGGAGCGGCGCAGCGGAGCCGCCACGAACAGCAGCAGCGCCAGATAGCCGGCGGCGAACCCGACCGGGTACCAGAGCACCTCGACGCCGTAGCGCAGGACCAGGCCGGCCACGCCGAGGAAGGAGGCGGCGGAGAGGTACTCGCCACTGATCGCGGCGGCGTTCCAGGACGGGCTGACCGAGCGGGAGGCGACCAGGAAGTCCGATGTGGTGCGGGCGAAGCGCAGGCCGTACGCGCCGATCGACACGGTCACCAGGACGACCACGACCAGGCCCGGAATCAGGTAGGGATTCACCGTTCCGGCCGCCGGATCAGCGCGGTGAAATCCTGCTCGTTGCGTTCCGCCCAGCGTACGTACGCCACGCCGACCAGCACCAGGAACGGGAAGGACAGCAGGCCCAGCAGCAGCCACGGCAGGTGCATCCCGAAGACCTCCAGCCGGCCCAGCGCGGGCGCCGCCACGAACAGCAGCGGCAGCGCGCCCAGCCCGGTCACCACCACCAGTGACAGCCGCAGCGCCAGGGCCAGCTGGGCGCGGACCAGACCGCGTACCAGGGCCTCGCCGACCGGGGTCTGCTCGGCGAGATCGGTGCGCGCCGGGTCGGCGGCCCGGCGGCGAGCCGCGGCGTCGCCCAGCACCACCCGGATGCGCGGGGGCGGCGGTTCGTCGGACATGTCCGGCAGTCTCGCCGCCCCGGGCGGAATGTCAATAGCCGTACCGCGATGTCGAGCATTCACCGGGGTTGATCGGGTGCGGGTCGTCGCCGATCACGTCCCGGGCGGCCGAGCGGCCCAGATTCCAGGACCGCCACTCCCCCTCGCCCAGGCGCAGGCCGAGCCGGTACAGCACGCAGGTGCGGTCCTGCGCGTCGGCCAGCTCGGCGATCTCCGGCACCGCGTCGGCCGACAGGCCGGACAGGTACGCGACGTCGATCCGGCCGGCCGGCCGGTGCACCTGATCGCGGGCGATCAGGGCGTCCGGGTTCGCCACGGCCAGGCCGAGCAGGGCCAGCACCCCGGCTGCGATCGCGGCCCGGGGCAGCCACGGCGCCCGGGTCCGGATCCCGGCCAGCAGGACCAGGATCAGGACCACCCCGAACCACACCTCGCAGCAGGCGACCAGCAGGCGCAGCCGGGTCAGGCCGTAGGTGTCGATGTACACCTGCATGCGGACCAGCGCGGAGGCGACGATGACCAGGGCGAGCAGGGTCAGCGAGCCGAGGACGGCGCGGAAGACCGCCCGGTCGCCGGTCGTCTGCCGCGGCGCCCAGCGGGCCGCCCCGGCCAGCACCACCAGGGTCAGCCCGATGACGGCGCAGAGCTGCCAGAAGCCGCCGCGGGCGTACTCGGCGTAGGTCAGCCCGGCCGTGGTCAGCACGTGCCGCTCGCCGCCGAAGAGCACGGCCAGCTGCACCGCGACGAACGCCGCGAACAGCGCCGCCAGCAGGCCCAGCGGTACGGCCCACTCCCACCGGCCCACCGCGCGGCCCTGCGTGCGGTCGAGATCGGACAGGTCCGGCGGGGCGGCCCGCAGATAGGCCGCTCCGCCCAGCGCCGGGGCGGCCAGGCAGCAGATGAACACCCAGCGGACCACGCTGTCCACCCGCAGGTCCGGCAGCACCGCCGCGAACAGCTTCGCGAAGGCGGCGTCGGCCGAGACGAACAGCATGCCGAACACCGCGAGCAGGGCGACCGAGACCATCGTGGTGGCGATCATCCGGGCCGGCGCCGGGCCGCGTCCGGCCCGCCGCATCCGCGTCAGGCCGAGCACCAGCCAGGGCGCGGCGCGCAGCACGGCCGCCGGAGCCATCAGGTACGTCACGACGACCGCCCGCATCGACCGCGCGGCCCCGATCGCCAGCGCGCCGGTGAGCGTGGCGGTGAGCAGGCACAGGGCGAACAGCCAGCCGGCGGCCCGGAGGGTGCCGACCCCGGCCAGCGCGACCGTGGCCGTACCCCACGCCAGCCGGTCCCAGCGCGCCCGGGCCACCGGCGTCGGCGGCGGGCCGGCGGACGCCACCGGCCGGGCCACCAGCACGGCGAGCGCGGCGGCGCCCGCGGTGATCAGCCAGCCCACGCCCGGTTCGTCCAGTGGCAGGCTGAGGGCGGCGACCAGGGTGGCCGCGGCGACCGCGGCGACGGTGCCGGGAGTGGCCGGTCGCGGCGGCCCCGGCAGCCGGCCGCCCCAGCGCCGGGCGCCCGGCCCGCGCGTCTGACCTTTTGTAATGTTTTGTTCCTGCGGTGCGGCTGGTGGTGCCGTGGACATGGCGTCTCCCGCCTCTCGGGTCTCTCGCTCTCGGGTTCTCCGCGCGGCGCGGCGCCCTAGAGCGGTAGGCGAACCTGGATGTGACAACCCCGCTGTTCGGTCGGCTCGACCACGGCGATCGTTCCGCTGTGGAGCTGCACCACCCAGCGGGCGATGGCCAGCCCCAGTCCGGTGCCGCCCCCGCTCGGCCGCTCACCGCGGGTGAAGCGTTCGAAGACCCGCTCCCGGTCGGCGACCGGGATGCCGGCGCCCTGATCGGTGACCGCGAACAGCACGTGCTCGCCGTGCCGCTCGGCGCGCAGCGTGACCAGACCGGCGGGCGGGCTGTGCCGGGCCGCGTTGTCGAGCAGGTTGGCGAAGACCTGGTGCAGCCGCTCCCGGTCGCCGGGCAGCACCAGCGCCGGAGCGGCCACCCGGTAACGCACGTCCTGCCCGGTGCCGTCGGCGTTGACCTTCGCCTCGCGGACCACCTCGTCCAGGAACTCCGGCACGTTGATCAGATCGCGGCGCAACGGCACCACACCGGCGTCCAGGCGGGACAGGTCGAGCAGGTCACCGACCAGGCGACTGAGCCGCTCGGTCTGCGCCAGGGCGGTGCGCATGGTCTCCGGGTCGGTGCCGGCCACGCCGTCCACGACGTTCTCGAGAACGCCGCGGAGCGCGGTGATCGGCGTACGCAATTCGTGCGAGACGTTCGCGATCAGCTCGCGCCGCTGCCGATCCGCGGCCGCCAGATCCGCGGCCATCTGGTTGAAGGCGTCGGCGAGCTCGCCCACCTCGTCCTGCGACCGGGTCCGGATCCGGCGGGTGTAGTCGCCGCGCGCCATCGCGCGGGCCGCGACCGTCATCTCGCGCAGCGGGATGGTCGCGCCGTGCGCCATCACCTGCAGGGTGGCCAGGCCCAGCGCGGCCGCGATGCCGACCCAGAGCAGGTCCACCCGGTAGAAGTCGATGCTCCACAGGAACACCAGCAGGCCGACACCGCCGGCGAAGCCCAGCGCGAGCGACAGCTTGGCCTTGATCGAGCGCACCGGGTCCAGCGGTCGCGGCAGCCAGCGCAACAGCCGGGCCGCCACGTCGTGCACGACCTGCATCACCGGAGCCGTCATCGGTCGACCTCCAGGGCGTAGCCGACACCGTGCACCGTACGGATCAGGTCCGCGCCCAGCTTGCGGCGCAGACCCTTGATGTGGCTGTCGACGGTGCGCGTGCCGGAGACGTCCGCCCAGCCCCACACCTCGGCCAGGAGCCGCTCCCGGGGCAGTACCGTGCGCGGCGTCCGCGCCAGGTGCACCAGCAGGTCGAACTCGGTGGGGGTCAGGTGCGCCTCGGCGCCGGCCCGCAGCACCCGGCGCTCGGACTGGTTGATCTCCAGATCGCCGAACCGCAACGTGGGCGGACCGGGCCGCGGCGCCGGGTGACCGATCATCGCGGCCTTGTTCGCCCGGCGCAGCAGGGCGTGCACCCGGGCCGCCAGTTCCCGCATGGAGAACGGCTTGGCCATGTAGTCGTCGGCGCCGACCGCGAGGCCGACCAGCAGATCGGTCTCCTCGCCGCGGGCGGTCAGCATCAGCACCGGGACCGGGCGTTCGGCCTGGATCCGGCGGCACACCTCGAGACCGTCGAAGCCGGGCAGCATCACGTCCAGGACGATCACGTCCGGCGGGTTGTGCCGGGCCGCCTCGACCGCGCTCGGACCGTCCCCGACGATCTGCACCCGCAGGCCCTCGGCGCGCAGGCGGGCGGCCACCGCGTCGGCGATGGCCCGCTCGTCCTCGACGACGAGTACGCGCCGTTCGGTCGTCTCCACGCCGTGCCTCCTCGATGTGCTCCCGCCGGTCCCAGGCCGCCACCCGCGCGTGCACGGATGGCTCGCGGTCGAGCCGCCCGTGCACGCACGGCTCCTCGCGGTGTCGCGGGCCACGGCCGGTGCGTCCCCGTGACCCACCGGCCGAGCCGCGTGGCAGCAGCCTATTGACCGGTCGCGGAGAGCCGGCGATGGAGTTGTGAACGAAGTGTGGAGATGGGGCCCGTCATCCGGGAGCCGGGCGGCGCACCGCCCTTCGTGGACGCTCCGGCTGACCCGCGCGGCCTGGCAATGCGCTGCCGCCCGGGCACGCAGAGTGCTGAATTATCCCCGACGGCCTGTGGATAACTCTGTGGAGAAGCCTGTGGAGCTGTGGATAATCCTGTGGATCAGCGTGTCCAGTCGTGCTTGACGGCGCGGATCAGCCGGTCCTTGAGCTCGCGCGTGTGGCGGCGGCTGACCGGGAGCTCCACGCCGTCGACCGCGACCACGTAACCCGACCCGGTCAGCCGCAACTCGGTGACCAGCCGCAACTGGACGAGGTAGGACCGGTGGATCCGCGCGAAACCGGCATCCGCCCAGCGCTCGGCCAGCGTGGCGAGCGAGACCCGGACCAGATGGGAGGCGTCCGAGGTGTGCAGCCGGGCATAGTCGCCCTGCGCCTCCACCCACCGCACCGAGGAGCGCGGGAGCATCCGGGTGGTGCCGGCCAGCTCGACCGGGATGGCCGGCTCGTCCGGCACGACGGGCGGAGCCGGAACCGTCCGCAGCCCGGCCACCCGGCGCAGCGACTCGCCCAGCCGCTCGGCCCGCACCGGTTTCCGCACGTAATCGGTCACGCCCAGGTCGAACGCGTCCACCGCGCCGTCGTCGTAGGCGGTGACGAACACGATCGCCGGTGGATGCGCGAAGCGGCGCAGGATCCGGGCCAGCTCCATGCCGTCCAGGCCGGGCATCCGGATGTCCAGGAAGACCGCGTCCACCTCGGTGTCGCGCAGCACGCGCAGCGCCTCGGTGGCGTCCCCGGCCCGGTGCACGTGGGCCACCCGATCGTCCGCGTTCAGCAGGTAGGCCAGCTCGTCCAGGGCGGGGGGCTCGTCGTCGACCGCGAGCACGACGAGACTCATGCCCGCACCTGGGGGTGGAACTTCGGCACTCGCATACTCACCTTCGTACCCGCGCCGGGGGCGGTCTCGACGACCAGGCCGTGATGGTCGCCGAACACCGATCGGAGGCGCTCGTCCACATTGACCAGGCCGACGTGCTGGCCGTCCTCGCCGTCCGGGCTGTCCCGGCCGAAGACCGACGGGTCCATGCCGACCCCGTCGTCCTCCACCGTGATGTGGCACTCGGCGCCGGCATCACGGGCCTCGATGTGCACCATACCGACGCCGGGCTTGCGGGACAGGCCGTGCCGGACCGCGTTCTCCACCAGCGGCTGCAGGCAGAGGAACGGCAGGCCGACCGGGAGCACCTCGGGCGCGATCTGCAGCCGGACCTGCAGGCGGTCGCCGAACCGGGCGCGCTCGATGGTCAGGTAGCGATCGATCGAGCGCAGCTCCTCGGCGAGCGTGGTGAACTCGCCGTGGGCCCGGAACGAGTACCTGGTGAACTCGGCGAACTCCAGGATCAGCTCGCGCGCCCGCTCCGGGTCGGTGCGCACGAACGAGGCGATCGCGGTCAGCGCGTTGTAGATGAAGTGCGGGCTGATCTGCGCGCGCAGCGCCCGCACCTCGGCCCGGGCCAGTCGTTCCCGGGACGAGTCGAGCTCGGCGAGGGCGAGCTGCGAACCGGCCCAGCGGGCGGTCTCCAGGGTCGCCTGGACCAGGCCCGGGGCCGGCGGTTCGTCGGCCACCGCCACCAGGGCCGCGGTGGCGGCGCCGTCGGCGTCCGGAAGCGGCGCCACGACCGCGCCGCGGACCACGCAGTCGACCCGGTCGCAGGGCAGATCCGCGGCGGTGAGCACGATCGACCGGCGGGCACTCAGCGCCCGCCGGGCCGCGGCCGTCAGCTGGTCGGTGTGGTGGCCGCCGCGCCCGTCGAAGGCCAGGCAGCGCTCGTCGTCCGCGATGCTGAGCCCGACCGCGCCGACCAGGGTGCGCAGCGGCCGCGCGGCCTTGGTCGCGGTGGCCGGGGTGAGCCCGGCCCGCAGCGGCTCGGCGGCCAGCGACGCGGTGTGCAGCACGTCGTAGGTGGCGCGCTGCATGGTCGTGGCGATCCCGCGCCGGGCCCGCAGCCGCAGCACCGCCACGACCGCGGCGGCCAGCGCCGCGAGCACGGCGGCCACCGCCAGCACACTTCCGATCTGCCCGGCCACGGCACAGATCCTGACGCCTCCGGCGCCGCGGCGCCATGCCCCCGTGGCGTCCTGTGGAAAACCGCCGGTCGGCAGGCGGCGGGCGCGTCCGGGCGCCGGACCACGCTCAGCGCGGCGGACGGGGGTTCAGCGCGGCAAACCGCGTTCAGCGTGCCGGACCAGGTTCAGCGCACCGGACCGGGGCCCGCGCACCGGACCCCGTTCAGCGTGCCGGGCCGCGTTCAGCGCGAAGGGGCCGTGCGGACGGGGCGGACCGCTCAGTACGCGCCCTTGCGCTTCAGCACGACCCAGATGGTGCGCCAGAGGATGCTCAGGTCGTAGGTCAGCGACCAGTTGTCGACGTAGTACAGGTCCAGCCGGACCGCCTCGTCCCAGGACAGGTCGGAGCGGCCGGACACCTGCCACAGGCCGGTGATGCCCGGGCGGACCAGCAGCCGCCGCCGGACGTCGCCGAGGTAGTCGCCGTCGTCGGCGGGCAGCGGACGCGGGCCGACCAGCGACATCTCGCCCTTGAGCACATTGATCAGCTGGGGCAGCTCGTCCAGCGAGGTGGCCCGCAGCTTCGCGCCGAAGGAGAAGATCCGCGGGTCGTGCTTCATCTTGAAGAGCATGCCGTCGGACTCGTTGAGCTCCTCCAGCGTGGCCTTGCGCTCCTCGGCGTCCACATACATCGTCCGGAACTTCCAGACCTGGAAGGTCCGGCCGTCGTGGCCGACCCGGGTCTGCCGGAAGAACACCGGCCCGGGGTCGGAGAGCCGGATGCCCAGCGCGATGAACAGCAGGATCGGGCTGATCAGGATCAGGCCGATACCGGCGGCGACCCGGTCGAGCAGATTCTTGACCAGCCAGCCGGGGCCGGAGAGGGTCGGCTCCTCGACGTGCAGCAGCGGCAGGCCCTCGATCGGGCGGATGTGCACGCGCGGGCCGGCGATGTCGGTGAGCTGCGGGGCGACCACCAGGTCGACGCCGGTGCCCTCCAGCTGCCAGGCCAGGCGGCGCAGCTCGCCGGGCTCGGCGCTGGCCGAGCCGCAGACCGCGATGGTGTCCGCGCCGACCTCACGGACCAGCGAGAGCACGTCACGGCCGGCGTAGACCGGCACCGGGGTCTCGATCCCGCGGGCCGAGGCGTAACCGTCGGTGATGTGGATGGCGACCGGGATCAGGCCGGCGGCCGGGCTGCGGGTGACGGCCGTGTACACCTCGAGCGCCTCGGGCAGCGTGCCGACCAGGATCATCCGGTGTGCACCGTGCCCGGTGCGGCGCCGGGCGACGTGCAGGATCTGCCGCGCGGTGACCCGGCAGAGCAGGATCAGCACCAGGGCGAGCAGCGACACCACGCCGACCGTGGCCCGGGACAGGTCGGTCTTGGTGGCGAAGGCGAGCAGCGACACCGCGGCCACCACGGTGACCGAGGTGCGCACGATCCGCTTGAACTCCTCGCTGCCCAGGCCCAGGTAGCGGCGGTCGTAGCTGCCGTTGCCCCACAGCAGCAGCAGCCAGCCGAGCGGCAGCACCAGGTAGGCGAAGAAGCTGAAGAGGTCGGTGCCCTGCAGGAACCACCAGCTCTTGCCGAGGAAGCCGCTCTTGGACTTCTCGATGAACACGTCGGCGATCTTGCTGGCCGCGAGGGTGGAGAGCAGGTCGAGAATGACCAGTACGGCGGTGTACGGCCGGTGCCAGCGGGAGAGTCGGCGGTGCTGCCGGTTCCACGCCGACCGGGGGACACCGTTGCTCGGTGGCTGCTGTTGCTGCTGCGGCCACTCGAAGCTGTCGTACCGCACGGGTTTACTCCGGCTGCTGTCGGTCGTTGGGCGATGCAGGCTAGTCGTCACTTCGCCTACGTCCTCCCGCATCCGGAAAAAGATTACGCACCGCCACGACCTCGCGACCGTCGGCGGGTCCGCCGATACCCGTTCGCGTCACAACGGTGTCCAGGGACCGGGCCACTATACCGATGGATCGGCCGGAGAGAAGGTGACGTTGTGGTAGCAATCCTTACCGGCACTTTCCGTAACCGAATGGTGGCGGCCTTCACCGGACCAACTTGGACAGGCGGCGATCGGCGAGCGGTTTCCCGCCGGTCTGACAGGTAGCGCAATATTGCAGGCTCTTGTCGGCGAAGGAGACCTCACGCACGGTGTCCCCGCAGGCCGGGCAGGGCAGGCCGGTGCGGGCGTGCACCCGCATCCCGGCCCGCTTCTCGCCCTTGAGCTCGGCCGCCCGCTGCCCGACCGACCGCTGCACGGCGTCGCTCTCCACCTCGCGCATCGCCTGGTACAACGAGGTGACCTGCTCGTCGGTGAGCTTCCCGGTGAGGGCGAACGGCGACATCCGCGCGACGTGCAGGATCTCGTCGGAGTACGCGTTGCCGATCCCGGCGATCACCTCCTGGTCGGTGAGCACCCCCTTGACCTGCCCGTTGCGTGACCTGATCAGGGTGGCGAACTCGTCGCGGGTGACCGCCAGCGCGTCCGGCCCGAGCCGTGACACGCCGGGCACCTCGGTCACCGGATCGCGGACCAGGTACGCCGCCAGCGACTTCTGCGTCCCGGCCTCGGTCAGGTCGAATCCGGAGCCGTCGTCGAGCCGGACCCGGATCGCGATCGGCCCGCTGCCCGGTTTGAGCGGGGCGGGCGACTTGAACGCGTCGCGGTAGTGCAGCCAGCCGGCCCGGGCCAGGTGCACGACCAGGTGCACGTCGGGGCCGATGCCGATGTCCAGGAACTTGCCGTGCCGGCCGGCCGAGGTGATCGGCAGGCCGGTCATCGTGGCGGGCGCCGGATCGTACGTCTTCAGGGCGCTGAACGAGGAGACCTCGAAGCGCTGCACGGTATGGCCGACCGCACGCTCACGCAGGTAAGCAGCGAGCGCCTCGACCTCGGGGAGTTCGGGCACACCCTCACGGTAGCGTTTGCGACCGTGAAGGTGGTGGTAGCACACAACCGGTACCGCGAGGCGATCCCGTCCGGGGAGAACGTCATCGTCGACACCGAGATCGAGCAGTTGCGCGCGGCCGGTCTGCAGGTCGTGCCGTTCCAGCGCAGCTCGGACTCGATCGGCTCGCTGTCGGCGGCGCGCAAGGCGCTGCTGCCGATCAGCCCGATCTACGGCGCGGAGGCCCAGCAGGCGTTGGAGCGGCTGATCGCGGTGGAGCGACCGGACGTGCTGCACCTGCACAACCCGTATCCGCTGCTGTCGCCGTGGGTGATCCGGACCGCGCACCAGCACGGCGTCCCGGTGATCCAGACGGTCCACAACTACCGGCAGGTCTGCTCCTCCGGGCTGTATTTCCGGGACGGGCACAACTGCCGGGACTGCCGGGGCAAGCTGCTCGGCTGGCCGGCGATCCGGAACCGGTGCTACCGCGGCTCGGCGGCGCAGAGCGCGATCATGGCGACCACGCTGGCCGTGCACCGGCCGACCTGGCGCTCGGTGGACCGCTACATCGCGCTCACCGACAAGATCGCCGCGCACCTGGCCGACTACGGCATCCCGGCCGACCGGATCGTGATCAAGCCGAACGGCCTGCCCGACCCGGGGCGGCCCGAACCGCTCGGCGAGGGCTTCCTCTACGGCGCCCGGCTCTCCCCGGAGAAGGGCCTCGGCCTGCTGCTGGACGCCTGGCGGCGGCACCCGGAGGGAGCGCTGGGACCGCTGCGCATCGCCGGCGACGGGGAGTTGCGTCACCTGGCCGAGCGGGCCGCCGCGGAGCGCTCGGACATCACCTACCTGGGCCCGCTGGACCGGGCCGGGATGACCGCGGCGCGGCGCGCGGCGGCGGTCGTGGTGGCCGTGCCCACCTGGGAGGACGTGCTGCCCACGGTGATCCTCGAGGCGATGGCCGCGGGGCGGGCGGTGCTCGGGACGGCGGTGGGCGGGGTGCCGTACCTGATCGGGAACGGCCCGGACGCGGCCGGCTG
The DNA here is from genome assembly GCF_003711105.1 of Actinoplanes teichomyceticus ATCC 31121. Lineage (NCBI taxonomy): Bacteria > Bacillati > Actinomycetota > Actinomycetes > Micromonosporales > Micromonosporaceae > Actinoplanes > Actinoplanes teichomyceticus. Next base: position 8,173,341 of record NZ_CP023865.1, on the reverse strand, counting down.
GCTGGCCGCACCGGATCCGGCGGCGCTCGCCGCCGCGCTGCCGGCCGCCCGCGACGGCGCCGCCGCGGCGGCGGCCGCCTCCCGGGAGCGGTACCTGCGCCACTTCCACCCGGACGTGCTCACCCGGCGGTTGATCGAGGTCTATGCCGCGACGATCGCGGACGCACAGCGCACGGAGAGGTGATTCCGGCGGAGGGGGAACGCTCGCGTGCCCCCGCCTTCGACCACGCTGACCGTCGCGGGCACCGTGGAGTACGTGGTGGCCGAGGCGCTGTCCGCGGACGGAAAGCTCCTCGGCGCCTCGTCGGCGATCCCGGTCCGGGTCTAACCGCGCAGCGCGGCGCGGCCGGCGAACGCGATGCTGGCGGCCAGGAAGCCGCCGTTGACCAGGGTGAACAGCGCGACGAACCAGACCGTCCACTGCGGCGCCACGGTCAGCAGCACGCCGGCCACGGCGATCACCGCGCCGTAGTCGCGGACCAGCTTCACCGCCCGGACCGGCAGCGACCGGCTGGTCACCATGCTGGACGCCTGCTCACCGTGCTGCATCACCGAGGTGACCAGGTTGACCATCCAGGTCGCCGCGAACGCGGCGAGCAGCCAGGCCGGGGTGTCCGGCTCCTGCGCCTTGGCCGTCGCCGAGAGGGCGGCGACCAGGGCGGACTGCACGGCCACGTCGCAGAGCACATCGAGCCGGCCGCCGGCCGCGCTGGTCTGGCCGGTCACCCGGGCCAGCTGGCCGTCGGAGCAGTCGAACGCGTACGCCAGCTGCCAGCCGAGCAGCGCCAGCAGACCGACCAGCCAGCCGAACCCGCTGCCCGCGGCGACCGGGCCGGCCGCCGCGATCACCACGAACGAGGTGAGACAGCCGATGCCCAGGTTGCCGATGGTCATCACGGTCGGGCTGAGCCGGTTGCGGTACGCGAAGACGGCGAGCTGCGCCCCGATCCGCTGGCTGACCGCCTCGCTGAACAGCCCGCCGCCGCGGTTGACCGCGTAGTAGTCGGCGGCGGTGGGCCGGTGTCCCGGCTCAGCGGGACGCGAGGGCGAACTCATAGTCGGCCAGCCTTCGACGGGTCTCGTCCGGCGTCATCGCCAGATGCTCCAGGATGGTGTAGCGGTCCGGGCGGGTCCGCGGGGCGAACTCGATGATCCGGGTGAACTGCTCGGCGTCCAGCCCGACGTCCCCCGGCGTCCGGGGCAGCTGGTGCCGGGCCAGGCAGTCGGCCATCTGGCCGAAGCGGCGCTCGTCCCCGCGCAGGAACGTGCAGAACAGCGCGCCGAGACCGGCCAGCTCGCCGTGCGAGGCGGTGTTCGGGAAGAGCGAATCGGTGGCGTGGATGATCTCGTGGCAGCCGCCGCTGCACGGCCGGCTGCTCCCGCTGACCGCCATCGCCAGCCCGCTGGAGATCAGCGCCTCGGCCAGCACGGTGACGAACGCGTCGTCGCTCATGTCGCCGGGCATGGCGAGGATCGCCTCGGCGCCCATCCGGGCCAGCGAGGCGGCGATGCCGTCGACCGGCTCGCCGCGGACCTGGCGGCCCAGCTCCCAGTCGGCCAGCGCGCTGATGTTGCTGATCACGTCGCCGATGCCGGCCCGGTTGACCCGCTCCGGCCCGTTCTCCACGAAGTCCAGGTCGACGATCACGCCGAACGGGATGTGCACCCCGTACGATCCCTTGATCCCGTCGTTGATCAGGCTGGCCACCGGCGAGGCGATGCCGTCGTTGGCCAGGCTGGTGGCGACCGAGACCATCGGCAGGCCCCAGCGGCTGGCGGCGTACTTCGCGGTGTCCACGGTCTTGCCGCCGCCGATGCCGACCACCGCGTCGAAGTGCCCGGAGCGCAGCTTGTCGGCCAGCTCCAGCGCGGCGTCCAGGGTGCCGCCGGCGGTGACGTAGACGCTCGCCGACTGCAGCGAGGGGCGCAGCAGGTCGACGATCTGTTCGCCGATCCCCGGGCCGACGACCACGGCCACGTCGCCGCCCGCGGAGATCCGGCCGTCCGCGAGGATCCGGCCGAGGTCCGCGACGGCGCCCCGCCGCACGTCGATGTGCAGCGGGGTCTGGACGCTACGGGCTAGTAGCGGCATGCGATGTCCCGGGCCTTGGCCAGGTCGTCGTGGTTGTCCACCTCGACCCAGTCGACCCGCCCGATCTCGGCCGCCCGGACCTCGCCGCCACGGTTCGCGTACTCCTGGAAGCCGTCCTCGTAGTACAGGTCGGGATTGCGCTCCCAGGTCGCCTTGAGCGCGTCGGCCAGCGCGGACGCGGCGGACGCCTCGATGATGTTGGCGCCGATGTACTCGCCGTACGCCTGCGCCGGGTCCATCAGCTTCGTGATTTTCGTCAGCTGGCCATCTTCATTGAAGACGGTCTTCATCTCCTCGTCGGCCAGCTGCTTCACGGTGTCCACGGCGAGCAGGATGCTCGGGCCCCGGTTGGCGAGAAGGGTGTGCTCCACGCTGATCGGGTGCACGGTGTCCCCGTTCACCATCAGCGCGCCCTGCGCGAAGTGGTCCCGCGCCAGCCACAGCGAGTAGGCGTTGTTCCACTCCTCGGCCTTGTCGTTGTGCACCAGGGAGATCTTCACACCGTACTTCTCCTCGAAGCGCTCCTTGCGCTCCTGGACCGCGTTCGCGCAGTAGCCGATGACGACGGTCACGTCGGTCATCCCGGCCGCGGCGAGGTTGCGCAGGGAGATGTCCATGATCGTGGTCTCCCCGTCCACCGGGACCAGCGCCTTGGGCAGCGTGTCCGTGTACGGGCGCAGGCGGCGCCCGGCGCCGGCGGCAAGCACCAGACCGATCATGGGGTGGTTCCTTCCAACGGAAAAGGGGTGTGCCCCGGAAGGATACCTACCGTTCACCTCCGCCGGACCGCGCGCGGTCACCGCCGGATGGACTTCGGCGGGCCGCCGGGAAAATGGTACAGAGCGTGCTTCTAAGCTGGCACCATGACCGCTGAGCAGCTCATCTCGTTCGCCCGTGGTGCTCCGTCGCTGGACATCGTCGACGTGGAAGGCTTGAAGGCCGCCGCAGCGCGCGCTTTCGACGCCGATCCGGCCGGTGTGACCGCCTACGGCACGTCCGTCGGTTACGTCCCGCTGCGCCAGTGGATCGCCGACAAGCACGGCGTGTCGCCGGACCAGGTCATCGTCACCAACGGCTCGCTGCAGGCCGACGCGTTCCTCTTCGGCCACCTGGTGCATCCCGGCGACGACGTGGTCGTGGAGCGGCCGACCTACGACCGCACCCTGCTCAACCTGCAGAACCTCGGCGCCAAGGTGCACCAGGTGACGCTGCGGCCGGACGGCATCGACGTCGACGAGCTGCGCGGCCTGCTGGAGTCCGGGGTCCGTCCGAAGCTGGCGCACATCATCCCGAACTACCAGAACCCGGCCGGTCTGACGCTCTCCGAGGAGAAGCGGCGCGCCCTGCTCGCCCTCGCCGAGCAGTACGAGTTCATCATCTTCGAGGACGACCCGTACGTGGACATCCGGTTCCGCGGCGAGCCGCTGCCCTCGATGCTGTCGATGGACACCAACAACGTGGTGGTGCACGCGTCCAGCTTCACCAAGACGGTCTGCCCCGGCGTCCGCGTCGGGTACCTGGTCGGCCCGGCCGCGCTGATCGACGCGATCGCGAAGAAGGCGACCAACCTCTACATCTCCCCGGGCATGGTCTCCGAGGCGATCGTGCACCAGTTCTGCGTCTCCGGCGACATCGACAGGTCGATCCGGACGGTCAGCGCGGCGCTGAGCGAGCGGGCCCGGGTGCTGGCCGCGTCGATCCGCGAGCACATCCCCGGCGCCACCTTCACCGAGCCGGACGGCGGCTACTTCCTCTGGGTCGACCTGCCCGCCGATGTGCATGTGGACAAGCTGTTCCCGGCGGCCATGAAGAAGGGCGTCGCGATCGTCAAGGGCAGCGACTTCCTGCTCGAGGGCGGCCACCACTCGGTGCGCCTGGCGTACTCGGCGGTCACCGTGGACCAGATCGACGAGGGTGTCCGCCGGCTCGCCGCGGCCATCGACGAGGTGCGCGCCTGAGAAACGGGTTTCCACCCGGGCCGGTCGGGGAACCAAGGGCCTGTCCGGGTGGGCCCCGTGCGTCCGACCCCCCGCCGACCTCACGGCGGCCCGCCCGGCCGTACTTCTGCCCGGCCTGACGGCGTAGCCTCGACTGGTTTGTCGGGGTCCACCGGGGGAGGCTGGCATGAGCGAACGCGAGAACGGTGCGTGGAACCGCGGCCGGCCGCTGTCCAAGGCCTGGGCCGGCGCGGTGAACCGGCTCCTCGGCGCGACCGACACCACTCGCAGCCACGGTGACACCGGCCCGGATGGCAGCGCGGTGGTCGACTGCGGGGTCTACGTGGCCGGCCGGCGGATTCCCGGCGAGTTCACCCCGGACCGGGCGTTCGACGAGGTACGCCGGCGTGACGACGCGTTCGTCTGGCTCGGCCTGCACCAGCCGTCCGAGCGGGAGATGACCGACATCGCGCGCACCTACGGGCTGCACGAGCTGACCGTGGAGGACGCGGTCAAGGCCCAGCAGCGGCCCAAGCTGGAGCAGTTCGGCGACGTGCACTTCCTGGTGCTGCGGACCGCGCGGTACGTACCGCACCAGGAGCTGACCGAGAGCTCCCAGGTGGTCGAGACCGGGCAGATGATGATCTTCATCGGTGACCGCTTCGTGATCACCGTCCGGCACGGTGACGCCTCCGGGATGTCGCCGGTCCGGGCCGACCTGGAGCAGCAGCGCGCGGCCCTGCTGGAGCAGGGGCCGTGGGCGGTCGCGTACGCCGTGACCGACCGCGTGGTCGACCACTACCTGGAGGTGGCCGAGCAGGTCGAGGCGGATCTGGACCTCATCGAGGAGGGCGTGTTCTCCCGGGACCGCAGCGCCCCGATCCAGCAGGTCTACCAGCTCAAGCGGGAGCTGGTGGAGTTCCGCCGGGCGGTGGTGCCGTTGCAGCGGCCGCTCGCCGGGATCATCGCCAGCCAGGGTGTGGTGCCCAAGGAGATCCGGCGTTACTTCCGCGACGTGCAGGACCACCTGACCCGTACGGTCGAGCAGGTCTCCTCCTACGACGACCTGCTCAACTCGATCCTGCAGGCGCGCCTGGCCCAGGTCACGGTGGACCAGAACAACGACATGCGCAAGATCGCCGCCTGGGCCGGCATCGCCACCGCGTGGACCGCCGCGGCCGGCGTGTACGGCATGAACTTCGAGTACATGCCGGAGACCCACTGGCGGTACGGCTATCCCGGCCTGATGGCCCTGCTCGCGGTGGTCACCGTGGTGCTGTACCGGGCGTTCCGCCGTAACGGCTGGCTCTGAAGATATCGACATCCGCCGTTAAGGTGGCGGGGTGTCGTCGCGTCAGGATGAGCTGCGGTCCCAGCAGTTCGCGGTGGAGCGGCTGGTCGGGGCGCTGATCGCGCACGACGCCGACCCGCGCCGGCCGCCGCTGCGCCGCTCCGGGGCGGCCGTGCTGGCCGGCGTGCTGATCGCCGCGCTGGCGGCCGGGGTCCTGGCCGGGTACGGGATGCTGACCGGCGCCGGGCGGGCCGAGCCCACCGATCCGTCCGTGGTGCTGCTGGACCGCCGCTCCGGCGCCCGCTACGTCTACCTGGAGACGGACCGCCGCCTGCACCCGGTGCTCAACTACACGTCCGGCCTGCTGCTGGCCACCGGCGAGAGCCCGCGGGTCGCGGCGGTCACGGCCGGGAAGCTGGCCGGTGTGCCGCTGGGCGCGCCGCTCGGCATCCCGGACGCCCCGGACTGGCTGCCACCCGCGGACAGTCTGCTCGGCGGGGCCTGGACGGTCTGCACCGACGCGGCGACCGGCGCCCCGCGCGGCACGCTGCTGGTCGGGACGACCCCGGACGCGCCGGTCACCGACCGGGCACTGCTGGTCCGCGATCCGGCCGACCGCACCTTCCTGGTCCACGACGGCCGCCGCTTCCAGCTCCCGGCCGGCCGCACGGACCCCACGATGCGGGCGCTGGGCTGGTACGGGCGCACGCCGTGGCCGGTCGCGGCCGCCTGGATCGACGCGGTGCCGGCCGGTCCGGACCTGATCGCGCCGGTGGTGCCCGGCGCGGGCAGCCCGTCCGCGGCGCCCGGCCACCGGGTGGGTGAGGTGCTGACCGACTCGGGCGCGCAGTTCGCGGTGGTGATGGCGGACGGGATCGCCGCGGTCACCGAGATGCAGGCCCGGCTGCTGGGTCCGGCCAGCCCGGTGGGCGCGGAGTTCCTCCGGCTGCCGCCGGCCGGGCGCGGTCCGGGCTTCGCCGCCGGGTTGCCGCCCGCGGTGCCCCGGATCGCCGATTCCCCGGTACGGGCGTGCGTCACCCGCCCGGCGGACGGGCCGGCGAGCGTACGGCTCGACCCGGTGTACCCGTCCGGGAGCGCACCGGCCGCCGACAGCCGCGCCGACGCGGTGCACGTGGCCCGTGGCCGGGGCGCCGTGGTGACGTCGCCGGGCGGGGCGGTCCAGGTGGTCACCGACGCCGGGTGGGCGTACCCGCTGGCGAGCCGGGACCTGCTGGGCAAGCTCGGCTACCCGGACGTGCGACCGGTCCCGGTGCCGGCCGAGCTGATCGCGCTGCTGCCGGCCGGCCCGCTCCTGGATCCGCGGCGGGCCGGCCGGTAGCGCTACATCGGCGGGTTGACCTTCCCGGCCTGCTCGGTCGAGGTGCCGTTGGACGTGGTGTAGACGGTGGGCTCCAGCGGCTCGAACGCCGCGTCGTCGGCGCCGGCGGCCGGCGTCGGGTTGGGCGCGGCGTCGTACTCCTCCCACTGCGCCTGGTCACGGCGCTTGGCGTACCACGCGGCGCCGACGCCGAGGGCGGTGCCCAGCAGGGCGTACCCGGCGAGCTTGCTGCCCCGGCCGCGCTTGCGGCTGAGCGCCTTCTCGGCCTTGCGCTGCATCCTGTCGGCACGCTTGCGCTCGGCCTTGAGCTCGCGCTTGGAGACCTTCTTGCCCGCCTTGCCGGCCTGCCGCACGTTGTCCTTGCCGGTCTTGCCGGCCTGCCGCACGTTGTCGGCCGCCGCGGCGACCAGCGGGGTCAGCGTCGCCAGCGCGCTGTCCCAGCCCTGCGTCGCCGCGCCCTTGGCCCGCTCCGCGGCCGGCTGGACGCGCCCGACCGCGGCGTTGAACCGGGGCCCGACGGTCGCGCTGGTCTCCTGGGCGGCGATCGTAGCGGCGCGCTTGAAGTGGTCCATGCCCTGACCGAGCTCGTCACGCATCCGCGCAGTCCGGCGCTTACGGCGCATCGTTGCGAACACCAGTGCCACCTCCTGTGGTCTATTCCCAGCTCATGTTGCCTTCTCGGGTACCCCCGCGCGGCCGGATCAGACACATGGGGGAGGATCCGACTTGACGAGAACTGTTCCCAAACACCGCAGACGGGAGTACCCGTGGCCGAGACGATTTACGCCACCCTGCACACCAACCATGGTCCGATCCGGCTCCAGCTGTTCCCGGACCACGCCCCGCAGACCGTCCGCAACTTCGTGGAGCTGGCCGAGGGCACGAAGGCGTACACCGACCCGCGTACCGGTCAGCAGGGCACCGGTCCGTACTACGACGGCACCATCTCGCACCGGGTGATCGCCGGCTTCATGATCCAGATGGGCGACCCGACCGGCACCGGCCGTGGCGGCCCGGGCTTCCAGTTCGGCGACGAGTTCCACCCGGAGCTGTCGTTCGACCGCCCGTACCTGCTGGCGATGGCGAACGCGGGCCCCGGCACCAACGGCTCGCAGTTCTTCATCACGGTCGCGCCGACCCCGCACCTGAACCGCCGGCACACCATCTTCGGCCAGGTCGCGGACGAGCAGTCGGCCAAGGTCGTCGACTCGATCGCGAACACCCCGACCGGCCCCGGCGACCGCCCCCGCGAGGACGTCGTGATCGAGCGGGTGGAGATCGAGCGCGCCTGAGCGCTCACGGTACCTTTGGTGCCATGAGCGAGGCTCCCTCCACCGCGCCGGTGTGCTATCGACACCCGTCCCGGGAGACCTTGCTCCGATGCAGCCGGTGCGACCGGTCGATCTGCACGTCGTGCATGAACGACGCGGCGGTCGGCTTCCAGTGCCCGGACTGCGTCAAGGACGGACGGCGTAGCCAGCGGCAGGCGCTCACCGCGTTCGGCGGGAGCGTCGCCGCTGGCCGTGCCGGGTACGCCGTCAAGACCATCATCGGGCTGAACATCGCGGTCATGGCGCTCTCCGCGGTCCTCGGCGGCCCCCGTGCGCTGGCCGGCGCCGGCGGCATCTTCAACGTGCTGGGCGCGAGCACCCCGGTCACCGACGCGGGCGAGGTGATCGGCCGCGTGCTCTACACCGACGGGACCGTGCACGGCATCGCCGAGGGTGAGTGGTACCGCCTGGTCACCGCGATGTTCCTGCACTACGGCCTGGTGCACCTGCTGCTCAACATGTCACTGCTGCTGCAGCTCGGGACGTACCTGGAAAGCCGGTTGGGGCCGGCCCGCTTCGTCGCGCTCTACCTGCTCTCCGGCCTCGGCGGCAACGTCGCGGCGTACGCGTTGCAGCCGCCCGCCCAGGCCGCGGCGGGCGCCTCGACCGCCACGTTCGGCCTGGTCATCGCAATGATCATCGTGAACCGGCGGTTGTCGCTGGACACCAGCACGCTGGTCCCCCTGCTGGTCACCAACCTGATCTTCACGTTCGGCGTGCCGGGCATCTCGATCGAGGGGCACCTCGGCGGGCTCGCGGCCGGCGCCGCGGCGGCGTTCGTCCTGGCGTACGCGAAACTGCCGCACCGCACCGCCAAGCAGATCGCCGGATGCGCCCTGCTGTTCGCGGTGCTGATCGCGGCGGCGGTCGCCCGTACCGTGCAGCTTCTGACCTGACGGTCCGCTGCGGACGGCGACAGCCGGCGCGCCCGGTGTCTCCAACGGCGGGCCGGTGTCACCCGTGCGCGAGGACCCGTGCCGCCGGGTCTGACACTCCTGTGTCGCGTCGTGCCCCGTAGCGCCATGTCACGCGCGCTGCCGCCGACACTCCTGTGTCGCGTCGTGCCCCGTAGCGCCATGTCACCCGCGCTGCCGCCGACACCCCTGTGTCGCGTCGTGCCCCGTAGCGCCATGTCACCCGCGCTGCCACCGACACCCCTGTGTCGCCGCCGCTCGGGCGGTGCTGTGGCGCCCCGTTGCGCGTGCCGCTGGCGGCCTCCGCTCCGGCGGTGCTGTGTCGCCCGGTGTGCGACCTGTGCCGGTCCGCGCCCCCAGCGGGAGGTCGACATCACGACGCTCACGATGACGGCTGCCTGGCGCACCTCCGTCGCCGGCGCCCACCGGCGCGCCGAAGAGCCCGGGGATCCCCTCGGGCTCTTCGTGTTCCCGGCGGGCCATTTAGTTGACGCAGAGGTACCTGTCAATTACCCATGTCACATCGACGTGGTCTGCGCCACATTTCCGCACCTGAACACCGGCGATCCGGCCGGAACGGCGGGGCAGCCGTCCACAGTGGAAGATCCGCTGAGTCGATCTTCTTGATAGCGTCGGCATCGATGGGGGTGACGAGCGCAAGAAGTGCGCCGCCCCCGTCGGTTCGACCTGGTGAAAGGGCTTTTATATGCTACCGGGATTGAAGCGCATCGTTCTCGCCGCCGCTGTGGGCGGCGTCGCCACGATGGCTGTGCCGGCCACCGCCGCACTCGCCATCAACCGCGCGACGCCGTGTCCTCGCTCGGACTTCGTCCAGGTGACCACGAGTCTCAACTACCACCACTGCTTCGCCAACGCGGGCGTCATGAGCGTCACCATCAACGACGCGAAGGTCTTCCGGTCGGGCAACAACACCGTCAAGTTCTCCTTCAGCGACGGCAACGCCCTCACCCTCACCCCCAACGTCCAGTGGCCGCCCTTCTCGCCCACCAAGACGGTCACCAGGATCACCATCTACTGATCGGCTGATCCCGCTCGGTCGGCGGACCCACCGCACCTGCGGTAGGTCCGCCGATCTCGTCTGTGCGGAAGGAACGAGGGATCAGGCGCCGGACGTGACCCGGTACGCGCCGAACACACCGCCCACCTTGCGGACCGCGGCGACCAGGTGGCCGAGGTGTTTCGGGTCGACCATCTCGGGTTCAGCGGTGTTGGGCGGGCGGTGGGGGCCGCGGATCTCGGTCAGGCGCGCAGGCTGGCGAGAGCTGTGCGGACGTCCTCCGGTGCGGCGCCCAGCTCGTGCGCGCTGAACAGGTAGATGGCGTCACCGGCGTCGATCTCCAGCAGTTCGCTGCGCAGGCCGCGCCGGGCGGTCCGGTCCACGCGCAGGCGTTCGACCTCGGACCAGCGCAGGTGCCGCCGGCGGGCGAAGCCGGTGACCACCGTGACGCCGTCCGCGTCCGCCGTCAGGCGGACCGGCACCAGCACATCGCGCAGCGCCCACACCACCAGACCGCAGCCGGTGACCCCGGCGAGCGCCCAGCGGACCGGGTCGGCGCCGGCGAACACGGCGGCCAGCGCGGCCACGGCGACGGCGGCGATCAGCTTGGTGACCGGCAGGACCGGCTTGACGCGCCACTGCATGGGAACACTATGGCAGCCCGGCCGCTGTAATTCCTTATTCAGCAGCTCAAGCCGCTGCCTTCGCGGCTGACAGCCCGTTGAACAGCGCATGGACGTGATCTCGCGTACGTTCCTCCCCGCCGTCATCGATGCCGGCGCGGTCATCCCCAGCCGGCATCTCCCGATCGTGGAGCGTTGCGTCGACGCCGACGACGACGCCGTCCTGGTGACCCGCTGTCAGCGGCCGGAGGCTCCGCTCGCCGGCGACTACCTGCTGCTGCTGACCCGCCGCCGTCTCGTGGTGATCCGGGAGACGCCGGTGCTGCACCGGCTCCGGCTGCACCTGAACGTGAACCTGCGGCACCTGAGCAACGTCACCTGGCGGCCCGATCTGACCCGGCCGGCGCTGGAGATGGCCGCGACCGCGGTGGACGGCGTACGCGAGCGCTTCCGGATGCGGTTCTCGGACACCGAGTCGGTGTGGCGGTTCGAGTCGGTGCTACGCGAGGTGTTCCTGGGCGAGCGGGCCACCCTCGCCTAGGAAGTCCGCGATCGACCGGCGCAGGCCCGCCGCGTCCACGCCGTGCGCCCGGGCGTGGTCGTGCCAGGTGCCGTAGTCGCGGATCTCGGTGCGGGCGACGCCCAGGTGCAGCGCGCGGTGCGGCACGCCGCTGAGCGCCTCGCCGACCAGTCGCGCCGACGTGCCGGCCAGGTACGGCTCGACCACGATCACCTCGGCCTCGGTGAGCAGCCGCAGCCCTTCGACGTCCAGCGGCCGCGGCGTGTTGGTGTACGCCACGGTGACGTCCATGCCGCGGGTCGCGGCCAGCACCGCATCGAGCATCGGTCCGACCGCCAGCACCAGCGGCCCGCCGCGCCGCAGCACCCGCAGCCGCCCGCCGTCCGGGTGCGCCCGGTCGTTCTCCTGTGCGGAGAGCCGGATGTACACCCGATCGTCGTGCCGGGCCGCCTCGCGCAGCATCGCCGGCACCTCGTCGCGGTGCCCGGGGACCTGCACGGTCCAGCCGTCCAGGGTGTCCAGCAGGGCGACGTCGCCGGGGGACTGGTGGGTGTAGCCGGCGGCCGCCGCGTCGTACGAGGCGCCGATGCTGACCAGCACCGCGCCGGCGTCCTGGTGACCCAGGTCCAGCTTGATCTGCTCGTAGGCCCGGTCGATCAGGAACGGGGCGTACGAGTGCAGGTAGGGCCGCATCCCGGTGAGCGCGAGCCCACCGCCGACGCCGACCATCAGCTGCTCCCGGATGCCGACGTTGAGCGCCCGGTCCGGATGCCGGCGCAGCGCCGGGGCGAACGCGTCGGCCGAGATGTCGGCGAGCACCAGCGCGGTCCGCGGGTCCTCGTCGAGCAGCGCGGTGGTGGTGGCGACGAACGTGTCCCGCATGATCAGGCTCCCTTCGGTTCGACGGTGGCGACGACCAGGTGCGGCCGGTCGCCGCGGGCCAGCAGGCCCCGCTCGATCTCGTCGTGGTCGTGCCCGTCGACCAGCGCGACCGACCAGTTCGGGAAGCGCGCCGGGATCCCGCCCGGCCAGCCGTGGGTGGCCGACCGGTTGTCGATCACGATCGCGGTCAGCGGCAGCCGGATCGCCGCGGCGTACGCGATCGCCTCGTGGTTCGACCCCTCGTCCAGTTCCGCGTCGCCGAGCAGCACGAAGGTCCGGGTCCGGGCGAAGCCCTGGGCGCGCAGGCCGAGCGCCACCCCGACCGCGAGCCCCAGCCCGTGCCCGAGCGACCCGGTGCCCACCTCGACGCCCGGGATCAGCACCCGGTCCGGGTGGGTGCCGAGCGGGCTGTGCCACTGGCCCATCCGGTCCAGCCAGTCATCCGGGATGAATCCGCGGTCGGCCAGCACCGCGTAGTACGCGGCCGGCCCGTGCCCCTTGGAGAGCAGGAAACGGTCCCGGTCCGGCGCGTCGACCGTCGATGGGCTGATCCGGAGCACCCGTTCGTAGAGCACCCGGAGAACGTCCAGGGTGGAGTGCGCGCTCGGTGCGTGTTTCTCGTCGCCGGTCAATCGGCGCAGCGTGGTCACCGTCATGTCGGATAGACTGCAAGTTGAAGTGAACTTCAACTCAAGGGGGCACGGATGGAGACCCTCACCATCGGGGAGATGGCGGCCCGCAGCGGGGTGGCCGCCTCGGCGCTGCGCTACTACGAGCGGGAGGGCCTGCTGCACGCCGCCCGCACCGGCGGCAACCAGCGGCGTTACGAACGGGCCGATCTGCGCCGGATCGCCTTCATCAAGATCGCCCAGCAGGTCGGGGTGTCGCTCGACGAGATCCGCGAGGCGCTCGCCGAGCTGCCGGAGAACCGGACACCGACCAGGGCCGACTGGGCCCGGCTCTCCAGCCGCTGGCGGCACCGGCTCAACGAGCGGATCGCGATGATGGAGCGTCTGCGTGACCAGCTGACCGGCTGCATCGGGTGCGGGTGCCTGTCGCTGCAGCGGTGCCATCTGATCAACCCGCGGGACCGGCTGGCGACCCGCGGCACCGGCCCGCAGATGATCCTCAACCCGCCGCGTGACTGACCGATCTCTGACGGCGACCCCCCACTGTCGTACCCGTCAGGGAGATCCATGCTCGCCATCCGATCCCGCCGCCCCGCCGCCGTGGTCGCCGCCGGGTTGACCGGCCTGCTCGCCGCCGGCCTGGCGGCGCAGCCGGCGCAAGCCGCCGGCGACCCGGCACAGGGCGCCTACCAGCTCGCCGCGACCAGCGTCCTCGCCGGGCAGCGGGTCACCCTCACCCAGCTCTCGCTCACCGGCAACGAGGACGGCTCGGTGCAGAACCGGCAGGTCGACTGGGGTGACGGCACCGTCGACCCGATGGGTGACGGCACCGCCCTCGACCACCGGTACGCGACCCCGGGCGCCTACCGCGTCCGGGTCGCCATCACCGACCTGGACGGCGACAGCGCCGGCACGTTCCCCGGCAGCGACACCGTGACGGTGGCGAAGGTCTCCGGCACGTACCGGGTGCTGGTGCCGGCCGTGTGGCGCGGACCGGACGGCACCCAGCCCACCGCGTTGTCGCTGAGCGGCGTCCCGGCGGCCGCCGACACCGTGAAGATCGGCTGGGGCGACGGCACGGTCAGCGAGGTGGCCCGGACCACCACGCGGGTGGTGCACACCTACCAGGCGGCCGGCACGCGCAAGGTGACGGTCACCCTGGCCGACGAGAACGGTGACTCGTCGCCGCTCGCGGTGGGCAGTGTGGTGGTCCGGTCCGACACCGCGCAGCCGTACGTCACGATCACCACGCCGTCGAAGCCGTCCCGGGCGTCGTCCTGGCGCACCATCCGCGGCACCGCCGGTGACAAGGCGTCCGGCCTGGACCTCGCGGTCATCGGACTGGCCCAGGTGCGCGGCACCACGGAGTACTACTACGACGGCAAGAAGTGGGTGAAGGGCGACGCCCGTAACGCCAAGGCCTTCGCCGTACGGTCGGGATCCAACGGCAAATGGTCATTCAAGCCCGCCGTTGCGCCGACCAAGGGGTACCTGATCGTCTGGACCGCCGCTGGTGACCGGGTCGGCAACATCTACGCCCCGGACGGCAAGGTTGTGAAGCTCACCAGTTGAGGTCCTAATTCCGGTTGGCGGGCTTGCGCGCGATGAGTAAGTTGATCGCCAGATTGATCGACTTCCGCGTCGGGCTGACCACTCGCCCGGCCCGCCTTCCGGGGGACCCATGCCTCTCACCCAGCCTCGCAGGCTGTCCACCCTGCTCGCCGCCGGCCTCGGCGCCGTCCTGTCGGCCGGCCTGCTGGCGCAGCCGGCGCAGGCCGCCGACGCTCCGGCGCAGGGCGCTTACCAGCTCAACTTCACCAACGTCTACGCCGGACAGGCGGTGACGATCAAGCGGGTCTCGCTGACCGGCAACGAGGACGACCGGCTGCTCGGCCAGCTCGTCAACTGGGGCGACGGCAGCAGCAGCTACCTGTCCGCCACCGAGGCGTCGAGGCAGCACAACTACGCGTCGCCCGGTTCGTACCAGGTCTCGGTCCAGCTCAACGACCTCGACGGCAACGCGACCGGCACCTTCACCGGCGCCAGCCGGGTCACGGTGGCCAAGGTCGCCGGCACCTACCGCCTCAGCACCCGCACCACCTGGCGCGGCCCGTCCGGCACGCTGCCGGTCAGCGTGTCGCTCGCCGGCGTCCCGGCGAACGTCAGCCGGGTCCGGATCGGCTGGGACGACGGCACCCAGAGCCTGGTGACCCGCACCACCCGCACGGTGGCGCACAAGTTCGCCTACAGCGGCGCCCACAAGGTGACCGTCCAGCTGTTCAACAGCGCGGGCCTGTCCGCCCCACTGACCGTCGGCACGGTGAACGTCAAGCTCGACTACACCAACCCGACCATCAAGATCACGACGCCGTCGAAGTCGAACCGGGGCACCTCCTGGAAGACCATCCGCGGCACCTCGGCCGACAGCGGCGCCGGGGCCCGCCAGGTGGCGATCGTGGTCGGCCAGGTCCGCGGGTCGACGCAGTACTACTTCAACGGCAAGAAGTGGGTCAAGGGCAGCGTCAGCAAGTCCAAGGTCCGCTACGCCACCGTCAAGGGCGGCAAGTGGTCGGTGAAGATCGCCACGCCGAAGAAGGGCTACCTGATCATCGGGTACGCCGCCGTGGACAAGGTGGGCAACTCGTCGTACGGCAAGAGCAAGCAGGTCAAGCTGACCCGCTGACGCTCCGGCGTCGCTGACGCCCGGCTCCCGGCTTCGGCCGGGGCCGGGCGTTTCTGCTGTTCGGGGGTACGAGCGGAGGGCGTGGGATTCGAACCCACGATGAGTTACCCCATACCGGTTTTCAAGACCGGCGCCATCGGCCACTAGGCGAGCCCTCCCGTAGTGCCGCTCCAGTCTGCCAGACGTTCGCGGCCCGCTGTGTCGGTGTCGTACCCATGGGGCACAGTCGAAGCCATGCACGCGATCGTGATCGAGGACAAGCAGCTGCGGTGGACCGAGGTTCCGGAGCCGGAGCCGGGCGACAACGAGGTGATCGTGGACGTCACCGCCGCCGCGGTGAACCGCGCTGACCTGCTGCAACGCGAGGGACACTATCCGCCGCCGCCGGGCGCGCCGGACTATCCGGGTCTGGAGTGCTCGGGGGTGATCAGCGCGCTCGGGCCGGGTGTCGAGGGTCACCACGTCGGCGAGCGGGTCTGTGCGCTGCTGGCCGGCGGGGGCTATGCGGAGCGCGTCGCGGTGCCGGCCGGTCAGCTGCTTCCGGTGCCGGCCGGGCTGTCGCTGGTCGAGGCGGCCGCGCTGCCCGAGGTGGCCTGCACGGTGTGGTCCAACGTGGTGTCGCACGACCGGCTGCGCGCCGGCGAGACGTTCCTGGTGCACGGTGGCGGCAGCGGGATCGGCACGTTCGCGGTGCAGCTGGGCAAGGCGCTGGGCGCGACGGTGCTGGTCACCGCGCGGGCGGCGAAACACGAGCGGCTGCGTGCGCTCGGCGCCGACGTGACGATCGACTATCAGGAGCAGGATTTCGTACGGGCGGTGCGCGACGCCACCGGCGGCCGTGGCGCCGACGTGGTGCTCGACATCATCGGAGCGAAGTACCTGGCCCGCAACATCGAGGCGCTCGCCCCGGGCGGACGGATCTCGGTGATCGGTTTCCAGGGTGGCGCCCGGGCCGAGCTGGACCTCGGCGCGCTGATGGCCAAGCGCGGCACCGTCTCCTCCACCTCGCTGCGGGCCCGCCCGGTTCCGGAGAAGTCGCGGATCGTCGCCGGGGTCCGGGAGCAGGTGTGGCCGCTGGTCGCTGCGGGGCTGGTGAAGCCGATCATCCACACCACGTTCCCGCTGGCCGAGGCGGCGCAGGCGCAGCGGCTGATGGAGTCCAGCGACCACCTGGGGAAGATCCTGCTGCTGCGCTGATCATCCGATCGGGGGAATATGCCATCCGAGGTATGACCGATAAAGTCGGTTTTGCGGCGAGTCGTGGCTATGCGTGGCCGCGGCGAACCCAGCATGGACGGACAGCGCGTCCGATCCCCGGGTGCGCCCCGGATCCGTTCGCTGGGGGACACCGTGACGTACACACCGCACCGTTCCGCGACCATTGCGGCGATCGATCCGGATGACGACGGTGCGGACGAGTGGACGCTGCGCTGGCGGGCGCGGATTTGGGTGGGCGGTGGCCTTCTCGCCGTCGCGTCGCTGATCGTCTTCGGCATCTGGGCGGTGGCGACCGCCGACCGCCCGGCCGGCGGCCCGGCGGTGATCCGCGGGCTGCCGGCGGCCGATCCCGCCGAGGTCGCGCCGGGTGGTTTCAGCGTCCGGGTCAATCGGGTGCGGTGCGGTGTTTCCGCGGTCGGTCCGGACGGGCTGGAACAGCGCGCGCACGGCCAGTTCTGTCTGCTGGACGTACGGGTCACCAACAACGGAGTCGAGCCGGAACTGTTCGACAGCTCCGCGCAGCGCGTCTACGACTCCAACGGTGCAGCTTACGCCGTCGCCGACGAGGCCGCGGTCTTTCTCAACGATGACAACCCGACATTGCTGGGAACGATCCGTCCGGGGGCTTCGGTGAACGGTGTCCTGCCCTTTGACGTGCCGAAGGACGCGCAGCTCAGCGAGGTGTCCATGCACGGTTCGATGTCCACTCCGGGCATCCGGATGTCGCTGCCGGCCGCTGAGTGACGCGGCCCTTTATCCGTTCGAGGTCGAGGGATTAATTATCTGAATCCAGCCACGCCGTAATACAAGGTGTGTTGGCATGGTCCACGGAATACACAAAGTTGTCCGGGTTCCCATTGCCCTCCTTCGACGGCGGCAAAAGCGTGGCGCCGCAGCATCGGCCGCGCTGTGGATGGGATGCGCGTGAGTGCCCTGGGCCTATTTCGGAGGCAACACTGCACGGTACGTCCACACGCCGCGTGCTGACCGCGAGCGCTCTCGCGCTGGCCGTCATCGCACCCGGCGTAGACCCTGCCGAACACGCCGCGGAGGCTGTCCAAGCTCCGCCGGCCCGGCCGGCCGATCTGGAGCCACCGGCCACGTCCCGATCGGCCGACCTGGAGCCATTGGCTGCGTCCCGGGCGGGTCCGTCCGCCGGGAACCGGGTGGGCGCCGCCCTGCCCGGGGTCCCGAGCGGATTCGACGAGAGTCTGTATCAGCAGCGCGAGACGGCAGCCGCCCGCGCCGGCCGGGCGATACAGCGTCGCGCGGCGACCGTACGACCCGCGCCGCTGGCCCCGCCGCGGGTACGCCCGAGCGCCGCACAGCCGCCCCGGCGGCCGGTCGCCCGGGTGTCCCGGGAGGCACAGCGCCCGGAGCGCGGCACGCGTGTGGAGCACAGTTCCCGCGTGGAGCACAGCGCGGCGCCGCGGCACCGGGCGGCCCAGCGGCGCGTGATGGTCGCCCAGCGGCGGACCACGGTGTCGCACCGCGGCATGGTGCGCAAGTCGGTGCGGCGCACCGCCGAGCGGCGGGTGTACGGCTCGGGACACGCCCGGATGCGCGCGGTGATCGCGTACGCCCGGTCGCAGCTCGGCAGGCGGTACGTCCGGGGCGGTGAGGGACGTGGCGGATTCGACTGCTCGGGTCTGACCCGGCAGGCGTACGCGCGGGCCGGTATGCGGCTGCCGCACTCGTCCGGCGGGCAGGCGGCGCGCGCCCGGCGGATCCCGCGCTCGCAGGCACGGCCCGGCGACCTGGTGGTGGGGCATGGACACGTGGGCATCTACATGGGCCGCGGGATGATGATCGACGCGGGCAACCACCGGACCGGGGTGGTCTACCGCAAGCTCTACCGGGGGCTGCGGGTGGAACGGATCCCGGGCCGCTGAGGCTGCTTCCGCGGACAGCGGCCGGCACGCGCGGTGTTCTCGCGGACAGCGGCCGGCACGCGTGGTGTTCTCGCGGACAGCGGCCGGCACGCGCGGTGTTCCCGCGGACAGCGGCCGGCACGCGCGGTGTTCCCGCGGACAACGGCCGGCACGCGCCGTGATCCCCCGCACAGCAGCAGGCACCCGCCGTGCTGACGGGTGCCGGCTTGCTTGGCCGCTGTCGCGTACCGATCGCCACCGGGCACGGGGGTCTCAGCCGTACGCACCCGGTCGGATGTCTGACAGAGCATCACCGATCCCCGCGATGACGACGCGCACCACCTGTGCGTTTACCCGCACGAGTGACCGGCGCCGGCAACACTGGCGAAAGGCGGGCGACACCTGCGGCGGTTACTCTCGGCTCATCGTGGGAATGCCAGATCAGTTAAGCCACTTTCGCCGGAGGACCCCATGAGTCTTGACCGAGCTCTGGCCCCAGATCCGTACGACCTCCTGCCGCAGGTCCCGTCATTCACGGTGACCAGCGCGGACGTGACGGACGGGCAGCCGCTCGACGAGTTGTACGCGCACACCAGCGTCGGCGGGAAGAACCTGTCGCCCCAGCTGTCCTGGTCGGGCTTCCCCGACGAGACCCGGGGCTTCGTGGTCACCTGCTTCGACCCGGACGCGCCCACGGGCAGCGGGTTCTGGCACTGGGTGCTCGTCAACCTGCCCGTGTCGGTGACCGCTTTGGATCGGGGTGTCGACCCGCTGCCGGAGGGCGCCTTCTGCGTCCGCAACGACTACGGCGAGCGCAACTACGGCGGGGCCGCCCCGCCGCCCGGCGACCGCCCGCACCGGTACGTCTTCGCGGTGCACGCGATCGACGTGGACCGGCTCGACGTCACGCCGGACGTGACTCCGGCGTACGTCGGCTTCAACCTGGCCTTCCACACCCTGGCCCGGGCCACGCTGCGCCCGACCTTCCAGGTCCGGGGCTGATCCGCGGCGCAAACAGCGAGGCGACGGCCGCCCGGCCGTCGCCTCGGATGTCGCTGCGGTCCCGCCCTAGCGGGGCGTGCGGGCCACCGCGAACACCGACTGGCCGAACGGCGGCTTGACCAGGCGCTCGGCTGCCTTGGTGACCGGCAGCACCAGCGAGTCGTAGACCTTCACCATCGGCCCCTCCTTCGGGGCCAGCTTGAAGATGCTGGTCGCGCCGTAGTAGCCGATCAGGCCCAGGGCGTTCGCGTAGTGGATCTTCTCCATCTGCAGGCCGGCCTCGGCGAAGGCGGCGCCCAGGGTCTTCTTCGTGTACCGCCGGATGTGTCCGGTGGCGATGTCGACCTGGCTCATCGCGAACATGAACGCCGGCACGATGATGATCACGCGGCCGCCCGGGCGCACCAGGTCCGCCATGCTGCGCAGCGCGCCGACGTGGTCCTCGATGTGCTCCAGCACGTTGTACGACACGGCGGCGCTGTACTCCCCGGCGGCATCCTGCGCGGGCAGCAGCATCTGCCGCACCTCGATGTTCGGGTACGCCGCCATCCGTTCCTTGAGCAGCACCAGCCGGTCCGGGTCGGCCTCCGTCGCGGTGAACCGCGGCAGGTGCTCCGCCCACTCGATGGCGTAGTCGCCGAGGCCGCTGCCGATCTCGATGGGGTTGTCCCCGAGGTATGGGAGAGCGAGCTCGACGAACCACCGGCGGTGGTTCACGGCCGTGGCGAGGCCTTCCAGCACTTCGGACTGGATCCGCTGGTCTCCAGTGATGTCTGCCATGGGTGAGGTTCCCTCATCTTGCCGATCCGAGCTGACAGCGGGACCGGTGAAGTTAACCATCTGGGGGCGCTATCCGAAAGTTGACCACCGGGGCGCGCCGATTTTTTGGCCTGATCGAGACATAGGCGGTCGGGGCACTTCGTTCGGTTGCCGGTCGTCGCCGGTTCCCGTGCGAGTGATCCCCGGCCACGTGGAAAACACGCGTACATATCGTCTCTATCACGCTGCGGGCGCTCGCCGCGGAACTCTTCCCAACCTCGGTTAGGCTCGCCGATGCTATGACGATTACGGGTTTTGACTCGACGGGCCAGTCGGCCGGTGAGAACGTTCTGCCGCCCGGGCGAGTGACCGCAGCCGACGACCTGGACGCCGAGCTGCGCGCACTCGAGGACGGCATCACGGCGGCCGAGCCGATCTCCGCCGCGCCTGTCCGGGAAAACACCGAACAGCAGGCCACGGGGCCTGCGCGGCGACGTCCTGTGTGGCGGGTGCTCACCTGGCACGACGTCGCGGCATTGGCAAGTTTCCTGGCTGTTGCGCTCTTCGTCACGGCCCCGTTGTGGCTCAATCTTGATCATGAGTTGCGGGACGATCCGCAGGATCAGGCTTTCTTCGAGTGGATGCTGGCGCACGGTGCCCGCGTGCTCACGGATGGCGTATATCCCTTCTTCTCCGATCGCATGAATTACCCCGATGGGGTGAACATGATGGCCAACACCTCGGTGTTGGCCGTTTCGCTGCCACTGACGCCCGTCACTCTCCTGTTCGGTCCGCATGTGGCGTTCAACGTATTTCTCACCGGTGCATTGGCATTAACCGGCGCCTCATGGTATTTAGTGCTCTCCCGCCGGCTCGTGGCCTCTCGGGCCGCCGCCTGGGTCGGCGCGCTGTTCAGCACCTTCGCGCCCAGCATGATCGCGCACGCCGCCGGCCACCCGAACATCGTCTCGCAGTTCCTGGTCCCGCTGATCATCTGGCGCACCCTGGAACTCCGCGTGCCCGGCCGGGCCGCGCGCAACGGGCTGCTGCTCGGCGGCCTGCTGATCTGGCAGGCGTTCATCAACCTCGAGATCCTCTTCATGACCGCGGTCGGGCTCGGGGTCTTCTGCGTGGTGATGGGGCTGGTCCGGCGCAACCGGCATCGCGGCGAGGTGCTCGCGTTCCTGCGCGGGCTCGGTGTGGCCGGCGGGGTCACCCTGGCGGCGCTGGCGTACCCGCTCAGCGTGCAGTTCTTCGGCCCGCAGTCGTACCGGGGCCTGTCCGAATATGTTCGGAGCTTCGGGGCTGACCTGGGGTCGTTCACCGCGTATTCGACGCACTCGGTCGCGGGCGACGCCGAGGTGCCGCTGCGGCTGGCGCAGAACCCGTCCGAGCAGAACGCGTTCTTCGGCTGGGGCCTGGTGGTCCTGTTCTTCGGGCTGATCCTCTGGCTGCGGCGCAGCGCGGCGGTGCTCACCCTGGGCGTCCTGGCCGTGCTGTTCGCGGCGATGTCGCTGGGGCCGATCGTTCTCCTGAACGGGGTCGACACCGGCGTACCGGGAATCTGGGCCTTCCTGCACCACCTGCCGGTGCTGAACTCGGCGGTGCCGACCCGGTGGGCGATGGCGATCGCCCCGGTCGTCGGGATCGTCCTCGCCCTCGGCTGCCAGCGCGCCGCCGATCTGGTCCGCAACCAGCCGCACACCCGCGGCCCGGTCCGCATCGCGATGATCACCGCGGTGGCGATGGCGCTGGTCCCGCTGCTGCCGGTGCAGCTCGTGACGGTCCCGATGGACCCGGTCCCGGCGTTCGTCACGTCCGGGCAGTGGAAACGGTACGTCGACGACGAGCACACCGTGGTCACCCTGCCGCTGCCGGACAGCAACTACCCGGACCCGCTGCGCTGGAGCGCCTACACCGGGCAGGACATGCGGATCGCCGGGGCGTACGCGCTGCTGCCCAACCAGAACCCGCAGGACCCGGCCGACCACACCGCGGCGTTCGCCCCGCCGTGGCGGCCGACCAGCGGCCTGATGACCTCCATCCGCCAGGGCAACCCGACCCCGGAGGTCACCCCCGAGCGGCGCGAGATGACCCTCGCCGACCTGCGGTACTGGAAAGCCGCGGTGGTGGTGCTCACCCCGCAGACCCGGGACATCGAGATGCTCCGCACCATGTCGGATCTGGTGGGGTTCCGGCCGGTGTGGCGTGGGGGGGTCTGGGTGTGGGATGTCCGGGCGCTGGTCGATGCCGAGGTCGAGCCCAACGGGTGAGGCCGGTCTTTCCGGGGGCCAGGGTGACCTGGCTCAGGGGTTCTGGCGGGCTCGGTCGTTCGGGAATTCGGGATTACCGGGGCGTGCGGCCCTAATTCGATAAATCCCAGCGGCGGCCGGCGGCGGGGTGGATCAGGGTTTGATGCAGCAGCCGGGGCAGAGCTTCGGCTTCGGGAGGGTGAAGGCCAGGCAGCAGGTCTTGCGGCGGACGTCGAGCGTGCCGTTCGCGGCCGGGGCCAGGTCGATCAGGTCGCGGATGTCCAGTGCGCCGAGGAGCCGGTCGATCGACTCGGCCGAGGAGCCCGGCGTGATGTCCGCGGAGCGGAGGATGCCGTACGCGATCCCGGAGGCCAGCGAGCCGAGCAGCGGCCGCTTCCCCAGGCGGACCCGGTTGTGGATGCTGTCCAGCAGCGGCGCCAGGTGCTCGTCGACGAGGGCCCGGCGGAACTCGGCGAGCAGCGTCTCCTCGTCCGGGACGACGTGCGCGTCGGGGTGGCGGCCCAGCGCCAGCGGGTCGGTGGGCAGGACGGCGACCGGGGTCCCCGGGCGCAACCCCAGCGTGATCATCACGGCGGGGTTGTCGAAGTTCATCACCACGTTGTCGGCGGTGACCAGCGGGACCCGGCGGGCGGAGGCCCAGCCGAGCACCGCGGGCAGGGCCAGCCAGTAGGTGTACGTCTTCCAGGCGAGCGCGGCGGCGGCGTGCGGCTGGGCGCCCCACCGGCGGCCGGCGGACTCCAGCAGGGTGGTCAGATCGGGCCCGGCCAGGCGTGCCGCGGAGACCCATCCGGACCGGTCGTGCACGGTCAGCCCGGACGCGAGGGCGGGCACGTCGACGCCGCCGAACATCGTCCGCAGGGTGGCGGTGATCGGCGCCAGCGGGCGGGAATCGGTGATCTCCAGGGTGACGCTCACGGGGTTCACCGCCTTCTCCGCCTGGCCGCTTCGGCACCGTTCCGAGGAGATCGAGAGTACCCGGTTAAGGTTAGCCTAACCAACACATCGACAGGATCTTTCGGGCGAACACCTTAAGCGTTGATCATCTGACGCAGGGTGGCGGTATGCCGGATCTGTCAAGATGCCTGTCGGCAACGCGCTACTAGCCCCGTTCGGATACCCGGCGCCAGCGACACTGAGACTGCCGTCGCGAAGGGGACATCCGTGATGACCACCTCGCCCATCGAACGGGCCGCAGATCAGTTCGTCACGGCGCTTGCGCAATGGCGGGTCGAGCGCGGAATGACCAAGAAGCAGCTGGCCGCGCGCATGGGATTCGATCCCTCGTACGTCAGCCACGTCGAGGGGCGCCGGCACAAACCGACCGAGGACTTCGCCCGCCGCGCCGAGGCGGTGCTCGGCGCCGGCGGCGCGATCTGGCAGCGCTTCCAGGAGTACGACGAGCTGCGCCACGCGCGCGGCTCGGCCCCGCACCGCGATCCGCCGGTGCCGGTCCAGTGGCTGCCCCCGGGCGCCGGCCTGGTCGTCGAACGCGAGATCGCCGAGCTGGCGTACGTCGGCGCCGCCTACCGCTGCCGGGTGCGGCGGTCGCTCTACAACGCCGGCGTCGAGCCGGTGACCCGCTACCTCGTGAAGGTAGCCGTCGACCGGTACCCGAACGACCCGGCCGGCTCGAACCGGCACCACCGGGAGCACCCGCTCACCTTCGACGAGATGGACGTGCAGGCCCGGGCCGGCGAGGGCGACGCGGCCGAGCCCATGCGGTGGCGGGTCAAGCTGGACCGGGACGCGGCCAAGGAGATCTGGCTGCTGTTCGCCAACGAGCGCGGCCAGTTCCCGCTCTACCCCGGCGAGCGCACCACGATCGAGTACGCCTACACGGTCGGCGAACAGAAGTGGGGCCAGTGGTTCCAGCGCGCCGTCCGGCTGCCCACCCGCTCGCTGACCGTACGCCTGAACTTTCCGGAGCGCTTCGAGCCCCAGGTCTGGGGGGTCGAGGTGTCGCTCGCCGCCGAGGTTCCGGTGCGCAGCCCACTGGAACGCCGCAACGAGGGAGGTCGCGCCATTTTCGAGTGGTCCACCGATCAGCCCCTGTTGAACGCCCGGTACCGCCTGGAGTGGCGGTTCCGTGGCCCGGACGCGCCGAGGTACGACGAACTCGGCCCCCCCGAGCCGCCCACCCTGCCCCGCGCCTCGCACCGGATGCGCGGCATCGGCATCGTGCAGCGCGGCTCGGACCTGCTCCGCCAGCGGGCCCGGCACTTCCAGCTGCCCCGGGAGGGGCCGGCCGCCCAGGAGACGGTCACCCGCCTGCTCACCTCGCTCGCTCAGCTGGAGGACCTGCACGAATTCAACAAGGGGGTGGGCCTGGCCGCGCCACAGATCGGACTGCCGGTGGCGGCCGCCGTGGTCCGCGCGCCGGAGCGCGAGGTGGAGCCGGTGGTGCTGCTCAACCCGCGGGTGGTCGGCGAGTCGATGGAGTGCGACGAGCAGTACGAGGGCTGTCTGTCCTTCTTCGACTACCGCGGCCGGGTCCGCCGGCCGCTGCGCGTCGAGGTGGAGCACGCCCGGTTCGACGGCACCCGGGTGGTGACCGTCTTCGAACGGGCGCTGGCCCGGCTGGTCAGCCACGAGATCGACCACCTGGAGGGCCGGTTGTACGTGGACCGGATGGCGCCGGACGCCGCACTGGTCCCGATCGCCCAGTACGAACAGAGCGGGCAGCCCTGGGACTACTGACGCGTCAGTCGCCGAAGCTGTCGTACTTCACCCGTACCGAGGGGACCTGCAGCTCGGCGAGTGTCTTCAGGGTGGCCTTGACCATGCCGCCGGAGCCGGAGACGAAGAAGTCGTGCTCGTTCCACGGGCCGTACCGGGCCACGACGTCGGCGATGGCGCCCCGCTCGCCGGGGAACGTGGGATCGTCGCTGCACGCGGTCACCACGGACAGCCACGGGTAGCGGGCGGCCAGCCGGTTCAGGTCGGCCAGGTCGTACAGGTCCTCGCGGGTCCGCGCGCCGAAGAAGACGTGCACCCAGCGGGTCCGGTTGTATCGGGTGAGCTCCTCGAGCAGGGACTTCACCGGGGCCAGCCCGGTGCCGCCGGCCACGAACACGGCGTCCCGGGTCGATCTTCGGTCCAGGGTCATCGAGCCCATCGGCGCGGCCAGCTTGATCATGTCGCCCACCCGCAGCTTGCGGACCAGGGCGCTGGACACCCAGCCGGCGCCCAGCGCGCGGACGTGGAACTCCAGCGTGTTGTCCCGGCGCGGGGCGTTCGCCGGGGAGTAGGTGCGCCACAGCCGGGGCTGGTACCGGGTGGCCTCGATGCTGAGGTACTGCCCGGCGCGGTACTCCAGCGGCTGCAACGGCAGCACGGTGAAGACCGCGATGTCCGGCGAGCGGCGCTCGTGCGTGAGCACCTCGCCGTACCAGTACGGCGGGTTCTGATCAGCGTCCGCGCCGGCCAGCATCCGGGCGGCGATCACCGCGTACGCGTCCGCCCACGCCTGGTCGTACTCCACCCCCCACTGCTCGCCCGCGAACGCCCGCATCGCCTCGATCAGCGCCCCGCCCACCACCTCGTAGTGCTCCGGGACCACGTGGAACTTCCGGTGGTCCCGGCCGAGCGCGCGCAGATAGTCGTCGAACCGCTCGGGGTCCTCCATGGTCTGCACCGCGGTCACGATCGCGTTCAGCAGCCGGGTGCGCTGCAGATCCATGTGGACCGGGAAGAGATCGCGCAGGTCCGGGTGCGACAGGAACATGCGCGCGTAGAAGTATCCGGCGACCTTGTCCTGATGTTCCTCGACGAGGCTCCAGCTCTCCTTGAGCAAGCGTGCGAGGTCTCCCATGCATTCAGGGTGGTCAGCACAGTCGGGAACACGACGCACCCGAGGTGCGACTCGTCACCGCTCCGGCGCGTCGCTTGCCGAAAAGGGCCGAATTCGCCGCGCCCTACAGTTGGTGCCGTGACTCTCGAAGGCCAGCGGTCCACCCGAACGGCGTACCCCGCCGAGATCGTCATCGTCCTGCTGCTGTCGCTCGGGCAGTCCGCGATCTGGTCCCTGGTGCGGCTGGTCGCCAACCTCACCGACGGCCGGCCGCTGGCCAGTCACACCGCGACGCTCAACGCGCCGCTCTCCCCCCGGCCGTACCTCGACCTGACCTACCAGCTGCTGAACATCTTCTTCGACCTGGTGCCGGTCGCGCTGGCGTGGCACCTGCTGCGCCGCGACGACATGCGACCCGGCCGCGATCTCGGCATCGACCTCCGGCGCCCGGCCGCCGACGCCGGCTGGGGCGCCGGTCTGGCGGCCGCCATCGGCCTGCCCGGCCTGCTGCTGGTGTACGCGGCCATCCAGCTCGGGGTCAGCGCCCAGATCGTGCCCTCGGCCCTGCAGCCGTACTGGTGGGCGGTGCCGGTGCTGATCCTCTCCGCGATCCAGAACGCGGTCCTGGAGGAGGTGCTGGTGATCGGTTACCTGATCACCCGGCTGCGGCAGATCGGGGTGTCCACCCGGTGGATCATCGCCGCCTCCGCCGTGCTGCGCGGGTCGTACCACCTCTACCAGGGTTTCGGCGGCTTCGTCGGGAACGTGGTGATGGGCGTCGTCTTCGCGCTGTTCTACCTGCGGACGAAACGGGTGATGCCGTTGATCGTGGCGCACAGCCTGCTCGACATCACCGCGTTCGTCGGTTACGAGCTGCTGCCGGACTCCTGGTTGGACTGGCTGCGGTATCGGCCGTAACGCCGTTCCGCCCGGGTGGCCACCGCCGCGGCCACATTGCGGCCACCCAGCACGGCGCCGAGCAGGCTGGCGCCGGGCAGGACCCGGTCGGCCAGCCGCAGCGCGGTCCAGGCCGCGCCACCGCGGTAGTCCGGCAGGAGGGCGAGGATCTCCGCCACCCGTTCCGGGTCGGTGGGATCGAGACCGTACGCCGCGGCGACGCGCAGCACCAGGTCCGCGTGCGTGAGCGCGGCGGTCGCCACGACAGCGAACGGAGCGTACGTACCGGCGAGGGCGCTGAACAGCCCCCGGCGCTGCGCCGAGCGGGTCAGCTCGGCGGTCGCCAGCCGAGCCAGCGCCCGCGGGGTCGCGGCCGGGTAGGTGGCCCGGGCGTGCGCGGCCCAGGCGGCGGCGCGGGGGCCGAGGGTCCGGACGGCGGCTTCGGCCAGGACCCGCGGGGCGTTCCCGGGGTCGGCCACGAGCCGGGGCCAGAGGTCGGCCACCAGCTGCTCCACGGCGCTTCCGGCCGCCGCGGCGCGATGCGGCGGCACCGGGACGATCGCGGCCCGGGCCTTCGGCTCCGCACGCCCGGCCGGGACCGCGGGTGCGGGGCCGCTCATCGGCGGGACCTTCTCCGGCTCGGTGCCCTGCTCCGGCTCGGCCGTCTTCTCCGGTTCCGGGGCCGCGACGGGCTCGGGCGCCGTGACCGGTTCGGGCGCCTTCACCGGCTCCGGCGCCTTCACCGGTTCGGGGGCTTTGACGGGTTCCGGGGCCTTGACCGGCTCCGGAGCTTTTGCCGGCTCGGCGGCTTTCGGTGGCTCGGCGGTTCTTGCCGGCTCGGCGGCTTTCGGTGGCTCGGCGGTTCTTGCCGGCTCGGCGGCTTTCGGTGGCTCGGCGGTTCTCGCCGGCTCGGCGGCTTTCGGTGGCTCGGCGGTTCTCGCCGGCTCGGCCGCTTTCGGTGGCTCGGGGGCTTCCGGCGGCGCGGCGGCGGGCCTGCGCGGGCGTCTGGCCGGGGCGGGCGGCTTGGGGTCCGCGGCGGGGGCCGTGGCTCGCGCTCGGGTGGTCTTCGCCGCGGTGCGAGCCCGTGGGGCCGCTTTCTTCGCCGGGCCGACCGGCTGCGTCGGCTCGGCATCGGCCGGAGCCGTGGGGCGGGGCGCTGTCGCGCCTGTGGTCTCGGACACTTTCGCCTCGGGGCGGCGCGCGGCCGGGGCGGCGGCCGGGGCCTCCGGCGTACCGGAAAGGCTCTCGGAAGGGTGACCTTCAGCACTCTGCCCGGGTCGCGGGGGTTGGAAGGTCACCGCCGGCGGCGTCCCGCGCCGCGTCGGCCGGGCGGCCGGTTCCTCCGGCCGGGGCGCGTCGAAGGGCGCCCGTGGATCGCGGGCGCGCGGCGTCTGCTTCTCCTCCATCCTCCGAAGCCTAGTCGCAAGCGCCCTGTTTTGCCTGTTGGCGGCCCTCCTGGGAGATCTTCGGGAGGTTTCCGGCGGACCTCTTTGTGCGGCGCTGAGGCGGTCCGGTATTCTCAAGCCTCGGTGGCTCTCACGGGCTGCCGGGGAGACTTCGCCTAGTCTGGTCTATGGCGCCGCACTGCTAATGCGGTTGGGGTTTTAAAGCCCCTCCCGGGTTCGAATCCCGGAGTCTCCGCGCAAAAGTCAGTGTGTATGCTGACTGAGCACTGAGAGAGCGCCCGTAGCTCAATGGATAGAGCATCTGACTACGGATCAGAAGGTTAGGGGTTCGAGTCCCTTCGGGCGCGCTTCATGATCAAGGCCGTGACCTGCGGAAACGCGGGTCACGGCCTTTTTCGATCCGATTTTGGTCTGCTCTGTCCTGTTATATGGGACGCGGGTGCCCGGTGGGTGATCCTGTGTCGTTCGGCCAGGATTTCTACCGTGGATGCGGGTTCTGAGCTCGACTTTCGTGGCCGCGAATGTGCCGGGTCAGCTGGATAGCGCGGTTACTTGCCGTGACCGCGGCACGGTGGGTTCGGACAAGACCCTGCAGGGCCGGGCTTCCGGGGCGCGCGGTGCCTCGGGGTAGCGGATCGCAGGCCCGCTTTACCGCTGCCCCGCATCGGATGCGGAGACGACCTAGGCGACGGGCCGGGCCACCACCCGGGTGGTGGCCCGGCCCGAACGCCGCTCATGGTCCTGGTGTCAGCCGACCTGTCCGTCCGCGCTACCGATACCCTCTGCCCGGCACTCGGTGCCAGGACGAAGCGACGGCGCCGATGACTCAGGTCGTCGGGCGCCGATCACGACCAGCAGCAAGGTGGATGCCCAGATCAGTGCGGCCGGGTAGGAGGTCTTCGCGCAGCGCCCGTGTGCCGTGATAGTCGCCGTCACGGAGGCGCCGATAGCGCCGGGCCGGTTCCGAGCCGACCGTGCGGACCCGTTGGCGCAACCGTTCGATCTCATGATCAACGCCGGAGCCGTCCAGACTGTCGGCGTCGTGAATCACGTGCAGGTCCAGAGTCTCGATACCCACGTACCACAAGACGCCGTGGGTCAGCGGGAACAGCAGGGAGTCAAGGTCGCCGCTGATGCCGCGCGGGCCTATCGACTTCGCGTCCTCGCCGGCAGTCACGACGATCAGCGCCTTACGCCCAGCGAGTCCGCCGTCGCCGTAGCGCCTGGGCAGCCCGAGTTCAGGGTCGATGTCTCCGTAGGCGAACCCGCTGGTGAACACGCGGTCGAACCAGCCTTTCAGGATCGCGGGCGGTCCGTACCACCACAGGGGAAACTGCACGATCAGCAACTCGGCGGCGGCGATCTTTGCCTGCTCCGTGCGCACATCCTCAGGTGTCTGACCCCGGGTGTACGCCTCGCCCACCAGTTCGGCGATGTTGCCGGGCTTGCCGGCCGAATCGCCGAGGTCACGGTCGCTGAGAACCGGGTCGAACCGTTGGTCGTGCAGGTCGGACGTCAGGACCTGGTAGCGCTGCGACAGAGCCTCCACCCCGGCGGTGAAGAGGCGATCGTTGAGAGACCCGCGGCGTGGGTGCGCATACACCCAGAGGGCGGTCCCGGGCTTCGGGGGCTGGTGGATGGTCATGGGTTCGGCTCCCTCGTGTCGGTGCCGCCGTCATCGGCGAGGGCAATGATGACGAGGGTAAGGACGCCGCGCTCGGCGGGGCTGATCCGAGCCGTGCCCGCGCTTCCGGCCGCGTCGACGCATCGTCGACGCGGCCGGATGGATGCGGTGACTGTCAGTCCTTACCGGTCTTGGGGTTCTCGGTCTGTGCGGCGTACCCCTTCTCGGCCTTGGCGACGGCCTCAGCAGTGAGGTTGATGCCACCGGCGACCTTGATCATCTGTTCTTCGGTCAGGCCGGTGCTGGCGTCGAACTGGATGGTGAGGTAGACGTGGGGCGACTGAACCACGAAGATCTGGGTCGCTTCCACGGTGGTCCCCTCGTCCGGGGTGCCCTCGTCGGTGTGGATGTAACGCAGCGCGGCCGGCTTGCCGTTGATCGCGAACTTTTCGTCACCGTCGGGCTCGACCGTGAAGTCCTTGTTCTGCAGATAGACCGCGATCTTGCCGGTGTAGACCTTGGGATCGGACAGGTACGGCTTGGCCGGGTCGGGGGTCTTGGCCTGCTCCGGCGCGATGACCAGGTCGTACTCGTTCTGGCCCTGGATGAAGAATCCCTCCGGCACCGTGTCGATGGTGAACAGGTGGGGCTGCTTCCCGGTGTAACTGACGAGCTTGATACCCGCGGTCGCGCCGCTCGAGCTCTGTGCCGCGGCGGGCGGGTTCCCGGCGGGGCCGGCGACCAGCCCGGGCCCCAGCGACAGCGCGGCCGCGACGGCCGCGACGCTGAACGCCGAGCCGGCGGCCACCCGGAAGATCCGGTTGCGCCGGACGGCGTGGCGTCCGCGAGCCAGGTCGTCCTCGATGACGCCGGCCGGTGTCTCGTCGGCGGGACCGGCCAAGTGCTGCAGGCGGCTGTGAAGATCCATCATCGGATGAGTTCCTGTTCCTTGAATCGGGCGTTCGGGGCAGGCGTGTTACGCGGTGCTGCGGGCTGGTCCAGCGCCACCCGTAGCTTGTCGAGAGCTCGCGCGGTCTGGCTCTTGACCGTTCCGGTCGAGCAGCCCAGAGCCGCCGCTGTTTCCGCGACGTCCAGCTCGTGGAAAAAGCGCAGGATGATCGCGGCGCGCATCCGCCGCGGCAACTGACCCAGCGCGCGGGACAGCTCCGGATCCAGGTCGACCGGCGCCGATTGCGCGTCGGCGCGGTCCGGCAGCCGATCGGACGGACGCTCGAATCGCCACCACGATCGACGGCGCTCCCTGAGGAAAGCGTTGACCATCACCCGGCGCAGGTAGCCGTCCGGGTTGTCCGCCCGCCGGAACGCCGCCCAGGAGACGTAGAGCTTGGTCAGCGCCGTCTGCACGAGATCTTCTGCCAGGTGCGGATCGCCGGCCGTCAGCAGCCGTGCGGTCTGCAGCAGCCACTTACGCCGATCGGCCACGAATTCGTGGAACTGCTCGTCGCGCTCGGACCTGTCCGAACTGCTGTCCTCTTTCACACCCACCCTGACCCCTTCGCACCGCCCAAGGTTGCATGAGGCCGGGACCTGCCGGAAAAAGATCAGCGGAACATCGGCCGCACCGCTGTCCGCGGCTCCGGGCTACCGGCTGCCCGTGTCGCCGAATCTGCCGCGCCATCCTCGGACGCCCGCCAGGATGCTGACACCAGTACAGCGGTCCTCGTCATGGCACGGGGTCGGCCTGCTCATCGGCAGCCTGACGAGCAACATGGCCTGCGCAAGCCGGAGGTCACCGAGCAGCACGGCGGACAGCGATGACGATCCCCGCCGGGAGCCCCGTGTCGCTCCCGGTGTGGTGTCGTCTGCGCAAGATCCAGGCAGCTCGGCCGGCCGAGCACGGCGTGGAAGGTCATGTCGGGCGCCGCGGCGATGGAGACCAGGGCCGGCCCGGGAGCGGCCTCGTCGGCGATCTGCGCACCACGCGCGACCACACCATTGCGTGTCTGCGGACCTCGGAGCCTCGAAGCCTGAACACATCCCAGGCGGATCGGCAATGACAGGTTGGAAGCGCGGATCTCGCCGAGGAGGGCCATGGCATCGGATGCGGATTTGATAGGCCGGTCGCTGAATGGCGATGTCGACGCCTTCGTGGAGGTGGTCGGTCGTCATGAGGCCGCCGTCGGTTCGTACCTCGTTCGCCGGGTGGGGCGCGACGCGGCTGAGGACCTGCTGGGCGAGGTCTGGGTCGCAGCGTTCGAGTCGCGGCGATCGTACGACCTGTCGTACGACGACGCGCGGCCGTGGCTGTACGGGGTGGCGTTGAATCGCCTGCGTCGCTTCTGGCGGTCCCGGCCGCCCGAGGACCTCGTCGAGGACGTTACGGGGCTGGCTACCGGATGGGATCCGTGGTCGGCGGTGGACCTCGGCATGGACGCCCGGGCTGTTCTCGAGTCGGCCCTGATGCGGCTCAAACCGGAAGAGCGGGAAGTCCTGAGGCTCGTCGCCTGGGAGGACCTCACCGCCGCCGACGCCGCGCGGGCGCTCGGCATGCCGGCCGGCACCGCGCGGCGGCTGCTGAGCCAGGCCAGGGCGGCTCTGCGCGAGGCACCCGGGGTGTCCGCGCTTCTGAAGGATCGCAACAGCGCGAAGGAGAAACACCGATGACCGACGAGCTCGATCTGGTCGGTGAGTTGGGCAGCGTCGAACCACTTCGCCCGGAGGCGTATCAGCGGGCGCGGGGTGTGCTGCGGGCAGCGATGGCCGACCCCGGAACCGTGCTGAGCGCGACATCAGAGGAGCACACGATTATGGAGACGAATTCGACCATGACAAAGACGACAACCACACGGGATCACGAATTCAGCCCGGCGATGCGGCGCCGCCGGCGGCTGGGCCTCGCGGGCCGGCTCGGCATCGGCGCCGGGGTGGGGGTCGCCGCCGCTGCGGCCGTGGTCGCGGTGGCGCTCAACTCATCGGCGACCGGCGGCGCGGCGCCCGGCAAGGATGCGTCGGCCGCCGCCGCGGGGCCGGTCGCCGTCGACGGATCCGCCGACCGCGCGCCGCTGATGACTCTGGCCGGGTCCATCAAGACCGTCACCCCTTCGGCGGGCGACGCATGGCTGGTGAAGGCGACTCAGGTCGACGGCAAGAAGACCATGCAGGTCGTCTACACGCTGTACACCGACGATCACGCGATCTACACCGGCAACAGCGTGAAGGACATCAAGCTTGCGATCACCCGTCATCAGGATCAGATGAAGGCCGGCGGATACGCCCCCCTCCTCAAGGCGGCGGTCGCCGCGGCGGACAGCAGCCCGGCTGACGGCCGGACCCAGATGCTCAAGGCAGCGAAAGATCCGCTGGTCGGCCTCGACCCCGCAGCGCAGAAGGCGGAGTGGGACAAACAGCAGGCGGCCGCCCAGGAGATCATCAAGCAGAAGGGTGGCAACGCAGCGCCGAAGCCGTACAGCCCTCAGGCCGTCCAGCAGCACCTCGACAACGCCCTGTGGACGTACAGCACCCAAGCGCTGTCCGCCGGCGACGGCAACACGCAGGTCCGCGCCGGTGTGCTGCGTCTGCTGTCCACCATCTCCGCGGTCGACGTCACGAAGTCGACCACCGACGACAAGGCCACGCTGACCATCACCGCCGGCCCACAGGTGTTCGGTGGCGAGGGCGGCCAGGTGCTGACCGTCGACGCCACGACCGGCATGCTGGTCAAGAGTGTCACCACCGTGCCGGGCCTTCCCCGGGCCTCCACGACGTATGAATCCTCCCGGGTGGCGGAGGCCGACTTGTAGGCGCTTGATCGACAGAGGCCTGGGCTGCGGTAACGCGGTTCGGGCCTTTATCGTTGCTGGGTCTCTGTGGCGGGTGGGCGGCACAGGGGCGTCAATGTCGCCGAGCCGGTGGTGGACGAGGCCCGAACGCGGCGGAGAGCTCGCCGCCCAGGTCAACGGAAATCATCCGCGGGAGGCGTCATCCGGAGGTGATCAGGTCGCGCAGGTCCTTGCCGTTGCGGGCAGTGAAGACGAGCATGCGTTGTCGGCGGTCGTGGCTGAAGACGACCTCACAGTCGAGGTCCACCCGGCCGGCCGTCGGGTGCAGCAGCGACGTGGTCTCCTGGCGGCAGAGCCGTACCTCATGGTTGTCCCA
This sequence comes from Actinoplanes teichomyceticus ATCC 31121, assembly GCF_003711105.1. Lineage (NCBI taxonomy): Bacteria > Bacillati > Actinomycetota > Actinomycetes > Micromonosporales > Micromonosporaceae > Actinoplanes > Actinoplanes teichomyceticus. Next base: position 8,139,126 of record NZ_CP023865.1, on the reverse strand, counting down.
CAGGCGGCGGAACTCGGCGCTCTCGGCCAGCAGTGTCGCGATCATCTGCTCGGCTTCGGCGGGATCGGGTTCCAGGTCCGCCGCTGCCCGGACGGCGGCGGCGTAGGTGGCGCTCTGGGCGGCGTGGATGTCCGCGGGGTAGATGCTGCGTTCCTGCGGCGTCAGAAACCAGCGGAAGTAGCCGCTGCGGGCCAGGCCCGTGTAGTGCGTCTGGTCGCCGAACAATGCGAGGGCCAGGCGGTTCTGTAGCAGGGTGTGGGCCAGGTTCGACATGACCATCGCGGGATTGCCGTCGAGCGCGTGCAGCACGCGGCGTAGCCCCGGGTCGACCCGGTCGAGGTCCTCGGTCTGCTGGGGTGGATTGTGGCCGATCAGGTGGAACAGGTGGTCGCGTTCGTCGATGGTGAGGTCCAGCGCCCGGGAGAGCGCCCACGCCACCTCGGGTGACGGTCGTGGGCCGCGCCGCTGTTCGAGCCGGGTGTAGTAGTCGATCGAGATGTTCGCGCGCTCGGCGATCTCTTCGCGCCGTAAGCCGCGGGTCCGGCGGGCCGTGTGGTGAGCGGGGGTGAGAGCTGCCCGGCGATGTCGCAGAAAATCTGCCAGTTCCTCGCGCTTCACCTGGTGATCTTACCCCTGCCAGGGATCGCCGGTCCCTGGCACGACCCCGCATCCCCATGCCACCGTTCGGTGTCCCGCGGATGAGGAGAGATCGAGTTGGTGCTCACAGTTCACGTGCCGCCGGCCATGGTCCACGGTGATGTGGAGCAGGGCTACGGACCTGTCGCCGATGCGTTCCGGCGCAACTTCGAGCAGGGGAGGGAGGTCGGCGCCGCCTGCGTGGTCTATCGCGACGGCCGGAAGGTGGTCGACCTGTGGGGCGGCTATCGCGACGGCGTGGCACGCGAGCCGTGGAGGCGCGACACGATGGTGCCGGTCTTCTCGACGAGCAAGGGTGTGTCGTCGATGGCGGTCGCGGTGCTGCACGCACGGGGTCTGCTGGATTACGACGAGCGTGTGGCCGCCTACTGGCCCGAGTTCGCCGCCGCCGGCAAGGCGGAGGTGACGGTACGTCAACTGCTCTCCCACCAGGCCGGTCTGCCGGTGATCGACCACCCGCTCGAACTGGCCGACCTGTCCGGCTCGGCGACGCTGGCAGCGGCGCTGGCGCAGCAGCGGCCGGCCTGGACACCCGGGGAGCGGCACGGCTATCACGGCCAGACCCTCGGCTGGTACGAGAGCGAGCTCGTCAGCCGGGTCGACCCGCAGGGCCGACACCTGGGGCGGTTCTTCGCCGAGGAGGTGGCCGCGCCACTGGACCTCGACTTTCACATCGGCCTGCCGGACGGCGCCGACCGCAGCCGCATCGCCCGCATTCACGGCTTCCGGACCTGGGAGATGATGCTGCACGTCACCGCGATGCCGCCGGCGTTCGCGTGGGCGTTCGCGAACCCGCGGAGCCTGAGCGCCCGCGCGTTCCAGAACCCGCGGGTGCTCGGCGTGCCGGAGAACATCAACCGGCCCGACGTGCAGGCCGCGGAGATCCCGGCCGTCAACGGCATCGGCCAGGTGCGATCGGTCGCGCGGCTCTACGGCGACGCCGCGGCCGGCGGCGCCGGGCTCGGGCTGACCGCGGCGACGCTGGACGCGCTGAAGAATCCGGCGCACCCGCCGTCGCGAGGGCTCGACGACCAGGTGCTGCGGCTGCCCACCCAGTACTCGCTGGGGTACGTCAAGCCGTTCCCGGCGTTCCGGTTCGGATCCGCCTCCGGTACGGCGTTCGGCACGATGGGCCTCGGCGGCTCGTTCGGCTTCGCCGACCCGGACACGGGTATCGGCTTCGCCTACGCCATGAACCGGCTCGGCTTCCACCTGTGGGACGACCCCCGCGAGGTCGCGCTCCGCGACGCGTTGTTCGCCCGCGTGCTCGGTGAGATGCCGCAGCGACCCGACACCGCGCGGGCACGGACCCGCCCGGCCGCCCGGCGGCGCCGGGCTTGACCTTGTAGCCGCTGCAAGGGGCAGGCTGGAACCATGTTGTCGATCAGAGACTTCAGCGAGGTGGTGCACCTCTCCGCGCAGACGCTGCGGTACTACCACGCCCAGGGTCTGCTCGTCCCCGCCCGGGTCGACGAGCAGACCGGCTACCGGTCGTACACCTTCGACCAGGTCGAGCAGGCCATGCTGATCACCGTCCTGCGGCAGGCCGGCCTGGGCGTGCAGCAGGTCCGGCGGGCGCTCGGCGAACCGGACGTCGCACCCGCTCTGCTGCGTGAGCACACCGCTCGCGTCCAGCGGCAACGCGCGGAACAGGACGAGGCGCTGCGGACCGCCGGGGAACTGCTGGCGGCGCGGCCGGAGCCGTGCCTGCGTCACGTGCCGGCGATGACCGTGGTGTCGAAGCCGGCGCCGATCACTCCGCTCGGTCACGACCGGCATGAGTGGGACCTGACCGAGGCGGTCCTGACCGCCGCGATCGACGAGCTGGTCAAGGCGGTGGAGTCGGGCGGTGCGACGCCGGTGGGTACGCCGTGGCGGGTTCTTGCTCCCGGGGCCGCTTCGGCCGGCGAAGGCCCCTCCTGGTCGGTGCGGGTGGCCGTCCTCGGCGAGGTGCTCTTGCCTGCCGACATGGAGGTGCGGGAACACGCTGCCGGCGAGGAGTTGTCGATCACCATGCCCGGTCGCAGCTCGATGGCGAAGTACTGCACGGCGATCAGCCGGTTGCTCGCCCACCCCATCGACGGGGCCTTCCTGGACATCGGGCGGCTGCGCCACCTGGTCCACGAGGACGGCGTGGAGTTCAGCGCGCCGATCGAACGGGGTCGCGTGGTACCGCGGTACCAGTAGCGGAGGGCACCGTGGTCGGATGGCCGCGGGCCGCGGCGTCCGTAGCGTCATTGGCGTGATCGAAGTGCATGAACTGACCAAGATGTACGGCGCCGTCGCCGCGGTCGACAACGTGTCGTTCCGGCTGGAACCGGGGGTCATCAACGGGTTCGTCGGCCCGAACGGTGCGGGCAAGTCCACGACGATGCGCATGATGGTCGGCCTGCACCGGCCGACGTCCGGGCGGTGCCTGATCGACGGCCGGCCGTATCCGGATCTGGACGCGCCGTTGCGGTCGGTCGGTGCGCTGCTCGACGTGGAGACGATCCATCCGGGTCGCAGCGGGCGCAACCACCTGCGGGTCCTGGCCCGTACGCACGGCATCGCGGACCGCCGCGCCGACGAGCTGCTTGAGATGGTCGGGCTGGGGGACGTGGGCGGGCGGCGTGTCGGCGGGTACTCGCTGGGCATGCGCCAGCGGCTGGGCCTGGCAGCGGCGCTGCTGGGTGATCCGGCGGCGTTGCTGCTCGACGAGCCGGCGAACGGGATGGACCCCGACGGCATCATCTGGATCCGGTCGTTGCTGCGGTCGCTGGCTCGCGAAGGACGTGCGGTCCTGGTGTCCAGCCATCTGATGGGTGAGCTGGCGCAGACCGCTGACCGGCTCATCGTGCTGGGCCGGGGCCGGGTGCTCGCGGATGCGCCGGTCGTCGAGTTGATCTCGCGTAACGCGACCCGGACGGTGCACACCCGTGCCGACCGGCCGGAGGAACTGGAGAGGGTGCTGCGTGAGCACGACTCCGCGGTCGTCCGGCGCCCGGACGGCACCCTGGAGATCACCGGGATGACCGTCGGCGACGTCGCCGTACTGGCACAGCGCACCGGCATCCTGTTGCTGGAGAACGTCACCGTCCCCGCCTCGCTCGAAGACGCATACCGCGCACTGACCCAGAACCACGCCCGCCACCTCGGGGAAAGGCTGCCGCAATGAGCACTGTTCTCGCGGCCGAATGGCTGAAGGTGCGTACGCTGCGCTCCTTCCGGGCCTGCGCTGTCGCGGCGGTGATCCTCGCCATCGGGGGCGCGGCACTGGCAGGCGCCGCCTACACCGACCCGGCCTTCGCCGAAGGCCTCACCGCACTCGACGCCGCGACCGACGTCATCTCCTGGTCCTCGGCCGTCCTCCAGTTCCCCGTTCTCGTCCTGGCGGTGCTCGTGCTCGGTTCGGAATACAGCGGGGGCGCGATCCGGGTGACGTTCGTCGCCGTACCCCGCCGGCTGCGGGTGATGATCGCGAAGGCCCTGGTGGTCGCGGTGGTTGCCGCCCTGCTGGCGACACTGTCGCTGGGACTGGGGTACGCGGTTGCCGTCCCCCTGCTGCACCGGGCAGCGCTGACCGACGTGCCGTTCGGCACAGTGCTGAGCCTGCTGGGCGGCGGGATCGGATACTGCGTGCTCGTGGGGCTTTTCGCGTACGCCGTCACGCTGCTGGTGCGCAACACCGCGGCCGGCATCGCTGTCACGCTGGGCGTCCTTCTGCTGGTGAGATTGGTGCTGGCCGTGCTCGACATCTGGGTGCGGTCCGACCTGACCGGCCTCGCGTTCTCCGCCGCCGCGTCCCAGGTGATGACCGATCCGTTCTCGCGTGCCCTGCCTGTCGTGGTCGTCTGGCTGGCGGTTCCGGCCGTGCTCGGCGCCCTTGCCGTGGTCCGCCGGGACGCGTGAGAGATGGAGACCGGGGCGGGCACGGTGCGAGCCTTCTGGGCACGTCACCCCCGATGGGGTACCGGCGTCATCGTCGCGTTCTGCTTCATCACCGGCCTCGGCAGCGATGTGCTGTTGTGGGGTCCCGACCGGTCCGGCTGGTGGCGTCTGACCGTCGACGCGGTCGTGGCCCTGTCGTTGATCTGGCGGCGGTCGTGGCCGTGGCTCGTGCTGGCGGTGACGGTGGCCGGGGACGTCCTGACCGAGGGACTCCTGGTGACGGCGTTCGCGGTGGCGATGTACTCCCTGGCGGCGCACCGTTCGCTGAACGAGGCGACGGCGGGCACCCTCGGATCTCTCGCCGTTCTGGGCGCCGAGACGGTGCACCGGTCGGGCCGTGACGGTCTGGGCACCTTCCTCTTCTTCTACGGCGTCACCGTGGTGTGCGCGGTGTTGATCGGCGCGACCGTCGCCACCCGCCGCCGGTACGTGCAGGCCCTGCTCGACCGGGCGGCCCGGCTCGCCCGGGAGAAGGAACAGGAGGGGCTGCTGGCCGCGGCCCGGGAACGCGCCCGGATCGCCCACGACCTGCACGACATCGTCGCCCACAACCTGACCATCATGGTCCGGCTGGCCGACGGCGCGACCGCGGTCGCCGACACCGACCCGCAGCGTTCCCGTAAAGCCGTGGAACGCGCCGCCGAGCTGGGCCGGGAGGCGATGAAGGACATGCGCCGGCTGCTCGGGGTGCTGCACGACGGCAGCCCCGACGTTCCCGGCGACCTGGAGACCCTGATCGAGACGTTCCGGATCGCCGGCCTACCGGTGACCCTGCGCCGCCGAGGACCGGATCCCGCGTCGCCGGGCCTGCAACGGGTGGTGTTCCGCATCGTCCAGGAGGCGCTGACCAACGCGCTGCGGTACGCCGATCACCCGACCGAGGTCCTCGTCGATCTCGACTACAGCGGCGATCCGCTCCGGATCGCGATCGTCGACGACGGCCGCGGCACCGCTCCGGTGGCGTCGGTCGGTAGTGAACAAGGCTTGATCGCGTTGCGGGAACGAGCCGCTCTCTACGGCGGCACCGTCGAAGCCGGCCCTCAGCCGGTCGGCTGGGCCGTCCGTGTCAGCCTGCCCCACCCCACCGAGGACATCGATGACTGAGATCACCCTGCTGCTCGTGGACGACCAGGAACTGCTCCGCGAAGGCATGGCCATGGTCCTTGGCGCCACACCCGGCCTGCGCATCATCGGCGAGGCGGGTGACGGCCGCGCCGGGGCGCTGCTGGCCCGCGACCTGCGCCCCGACGTCGTCCTGATGGACGTCCGCATGCCGATCATGGACGGTATCGAGGCGACCCGCGACATCGTCGCCCACTGCCCCGGCACCCGGGTACTCATCCTCACCACCTTCGACCTCGACGAATACGCCTTCAACGGCCTGCGGGCGGGAGCCAGCGGTTTCCTGCTCAAGGACGCCCCGTCGGCCGAGCTGGTCAAGGCCGTCCGGACGATCGCCGGCGGGGAGGCGGTCGTCTCGCCCCGGATCACCCGCACCCTGCTCGACCACTACCAGAGCAGCCGTGTTGCGGCGGTGGCCGGCACGAGTTCGCTCGACGACCTGACCAGCAGGGAACGCGAGGTCCTCGTCGCGATCGGCCGAGGTCTCTCCAATCAGGAGATCGCCGGCGAGTTGTTCCTGTCCGAGTCGACGGTCAAGACCCATGTGGGCCGGGTCCTGGCCAAGCTGGGCGCCCGTGACCGTGTCCAAGCGGTGATCTGGGCCCACAACCACGGCCTGGTCTGAGCGCTGTCAGCACCGTAACGGGCAGCACCCGGCCTCATTGCATTGGTAAACATCAATAAAAGGAGTGATCTGATGACCACATTCCGGCTCAGCCCCGTCCTGACTTGGGGGATCGCCGCCGTCACCGTACTGATCACCGCGTTCGTGCTGTGGCTCGGCTGGCCGGCCGAGGGTGCCGGGCTGCCCGCCGGCGCCAGCGAGGTGGAGGTCCACTTCATCGACGACGAACTGACGACACCGGCACCCACCGGCGAGAAGGACGGCTGGTTCGGCAGCCTGTCGACGCCGTGCGACTTCGATTCGTGGTACGTCGAGTCGGCCGGTACCGCCGTCTGCGCCACCCTCGGCGAGCGGATGGGAACCGTCACCGTCAACCGCACCGGCCAGCGGATCGAATTGCCCGCCGACGCGCAGAAGGCGATCACGGCGTGGGCCGCTGACGCAGGTGGCACGCGGCCGCCGGCAAGGGCGCTCCTCGTGGTCGACGGCGAGCCGGTCGGCATCGTCGCCGTCGCCGCCCCGGCCGTCGCCACTCCCGCCAGCTGACCTCGTCATGCCTTCTGACATGCGTGTATGACCACCCGCGCTGCACCGCCTCCACGATCTGATCCGCCTGTTCGCCCGGGAGCAGCTCGTCGAGGAAGAACAGCAGCCGCGCATGCAGAAGTACTTCCGCATGCGCTTCCGCATGGTCCGTGACGCTTCGACCGGATGAGATCGACTACGGGCGCAGCACAGCGGCCCGCCACACGAGAGGCGCACGCCATGAGGATCTGGAACGACCGGCTCGTCGAGCTGGGCATCACGTTGCCGCACGTCGCCGCACCGGTCGGGGGATACGCGCCGGCGGTCCGTTCCGGCATGTACGTCCACACCTCGGGGCAGTTGCCCTTCGTCGGCGGGACACTGCCGGTCACCGGCAAGGTCGGCGACAGCATCGACGTCGCCCAGGCAGCCGACCTGGCCCGCACCGCCGCACTGAACGCCCTCGCGGCGGTGGACGCGCTGGTCGGCATCGACGCGGTGGTCCGGATCGTCAAGGTGACCGGGTTCGTCGCCTCACTGCCGTCCTTCACCGGTCAGGCGCACGTCCTCAACGGCGCCTCCAGCTTTCTGCACGACGTCTTCGGCCCGGCCGGGATCCATGCCCGCTCCGCCGTCGGCCTGGCGGTGCTGCCACTGGACAGCCCGGTCGAGGTGGAGCTGCAAGTAGAGATCGCGTCCTGACCTTCCGTATCGAACCGGAGTGACCACATGAACAAGCCCGTACTGGAACCGGCCGCGCAGGCCTTCGTCGAGGCGACCGCCGACCCGCCGTACCTGTTCCAGATCCCGCCCGCCGAGGGCCGCAAGGCCGTCGACGCGGTGCAGAACCCCGCGGTCGAGGTGCCGGGCACCGACAGGGAGACGCTCACCGTTCCCGGGGGCCCCTCCGGGTCGGTGTCGGTGACCGTCTTCCGGCCCACCGGCGTGACCGGCCCGTTGCCGGTCGTGTTCTACATCCACGGCGCGGGGTGGGTGTTCGGCAACGACCACACCCATGACCGCCTCGCCCGGGAACTCGCCGTTCGGGTCGGCGCCGCCGTGGTGTTCCCCAACTACAGCCTCGCGCCCGAGGCCGCGTACCCGATCGCCGTCCAGGAGAATTACGCCGCCGCGCAGTGGGTCGTCGCTCACGGCGCCACCCACGGGCTCGACCCGGCGCGCATCGCCGTGGCCGGGGACTCCGTCGGCGGCAACATGGCCATCGCGCTGACCCTGACCGCCAAGCAGCACGGTGACGTGCCGCTGGCCGGGCAGGTGCTGTTCTACCCGGTCACCGACGCGAATTTCGGCACCGGCTCGTACGAGCGGTTCGCCGAGGGCTACTTCCTGCGCCGCGACGCCATGCGGTGGTTCTGGGACCAGTACACCACCGACCCCGCTCAGCGGGCCGAGATCACCGCCTCGCCGCTGCGCGCCACCGTCGAGCAGCTGACCGGGTTGCCGCCGGCCCTGGTCATCGTCGCCGAGGCCGACGTCCTGCGCGACGAAGGCGAGGCGTACGCCGACAAGCTGCGTCAAGCCGGCGTGCCCGTCACCGCGGTGCGTTACCAGGGCATCATCCACGACTTCGTGATGCTCAACGCGCTGCGCGAGACCCGGGCGGCCGAAGGCGCGATCCGCCAGGCCGCCGACTTCCTGTCCACCGTCCTGTCGACCCGCTGAAAGGGACCCGCCATGAAACCCACGATCGTCCTCGTCCACGGCGCGTTCGCCGAGTCCGCGAGCTGGAACGAGGTGACCCGGCGGCTGCTCACCGACGGCTATCCGGTGATCGCCGCGCCCAACCCGCTGCGCAGCCTGTCCGGCGACGCGGCCGTCGTCTCCAGCATCCTGGCCACCGTTGACGGACCGGTCGTGCTCGTCGGCCACTCGTACGGCGGGGCGGTCATGTCGAACGCCGCGGTCGGCCACGACCACGTCAAGGCCCTCGTCTACGTCGCCGCCTTCGCACCCGAGGCCGGCGAGAGCATCGGCGAACTGTCCGGCAAGTTCCCCGGCGGAACCCTCGGCGAGACCCTCACGGAGGTTCCGCTCCCGGACGGCACCGTCGACCTGTACATCCGGCAGGACCGGTACCACCAGCAGTTCATCGCCGACGTCCCGGCCGAGCGGGCCGCCCTCGACGCCGTCGCCCAGCGCCCGCTGAACACCACGGCGCTCAACGAGGGATCCGGCGAGCCGGCCTGGAAGACCGTGCCGTCCTGGTTCGTGTACCCCGAGCTGGACCACAACATCCCCCTCGAAGCCCACCGCTTCATGGCCGAGCGTGCCGGCGCCCGCGAACGCGTGGAACTGCCCGGCGCCTCGCACGCCATCCCCGCCTCCGAGCCCGCCGCGGTCGCCGGAATCATCCTCCAGGCCGCCGCTGCGGTCGGCTGACATCCCGCACCGAGCCCATCGTCGTACCTGATCGAAAAGAGCATCATGCGCGTCCGCATCTCCACATTGGCGGCGCTCGCCGTCGCCATCGTTCTCACCGGCGCCGCGTCGGTCTCGGGTGCCGCCGCCGCCGGTACGCACGCCACGACCAGACCGACCATCGTGCTGGTGCATGGCGCCTTTGCCGACTCCACGAGCTGGTCCGGTGTCATCGAGCGGCTCCAGCAGCGCGGCTATCCGGTCGTCGCCGCCGCCAACCCGCTGCGCGGGCTCAGCTCCGACGCCACCTACGTGCGCACCGTCCTCAACTCGGTGCCGGGCCCGATCGTGCTGGCCGGCCACTCGTACGGCGGCGCGGTGATGACCAACGCCGCGGCCGGCGACCCGGACGTCAAAGCGCTCGTCTACATCGCGGCCTTCGCTCCCGACAAGGGCGAGAGCGCGCTGGAACTGTCCGGCAAGTTCCCCGGCAGCACTCTCGGCGACACCCTCGTTCCGGCGCCGCTCGGTGACGGCACCGCCGACCTCTTGATCCGGCAGGACCTGTTCCGGCAGCAGTTCGCCGCCGACGTGTCCGAGAAGCAGGCCTCGTTGATGGCCGTCACGCAGCGGCCGATCCGCGATGCGGCACTCAGCGAGGGCTCCGGGGACCCGGCATGGAAGACGATCCCCTCCTGGTTCCTCGTCGCCGGCGCGGACCGCAACATCCCGGCCGAGGCGCAGCGCTGGATGGCCGACCGTGCCGGCGCGCGGGCAACGATCGAGATCCGCAAGGCGTCGCACGCGGTCGGTGTGTCGAACCCGCGCCCCGTGGCGGACCTGATCGACCGCGCCGCAACCACACGATGATCTGATCGTTCGAGGTCAGGGCCGTGACCCGTGGAAACGGGTCACGGCCCTCTTGTCCCCCGGGAACAGACGTCCCGGCCGGCGGCCGGCGGGCACACCAACCACCAGATCGCCCACCAGCTGCACGTCACCCCGAAAGACCGTGGAGACCCACCTCGGCCACGTGTACCGGAAGCTGGGCGTGCGCAACCGTACGGAAATGGCCCGGCTGCTGGCCGGGACGGACGCCTCCGCGGCCCGCTGAGCGCCTCGCTCGTCCGCGGCGCACCGGGCGAGCGCGCGTTGCCTGCGGCAGATGCGGATGTCTTCAGCCCGGTACCAGCGCCTTGCCCCGGCTTGCGGGAGCGGACCATCCTGTACGTGGCGCTCAGGATGTCGCGGGTTCGACGGCGAACGGCGCCGTTGGTGCTTCACCCCTCGACGTCGTACCGGCGCACCGGGCGTTCGGGCGGGGCCGGTGATGATGGATGGAGAAGTATGGAGCGTGACGAGACGCCGGACCGATGGATGCGGCGCGGGGAGGTGGCCCGTGCCTGGCCGATGATCCGGCGGTCGTGCCTGGATCCGGTGGCGAAGGCGAACGGAGTGGGCGTGAGTCGCCAGCAGAGTCACGGCACCTGGGGTACCTCGACGTACACGTCGTTCGACCCCGAGGGCGTCTCGCGTCTCGCGCCTCGGTTGGCCAGCGGCGAGGCGGTCGTTCGTCCGGAGTGGCGTCGTGACTCGAGGGAGGGACGGCGGGCGATGTTGGTCACGGTCAGGGACACGGTGATCGTCATCGGCTTCGTTGTCCTGTGCGTCGCCGGGTGGCTGTGGTTCGCGGTCACGCGTTAGCCACCTCTGGTAAGACTGACCGGCGTACGGGGTCGAGGCCGCGTGGGGGCAAGGCTGCCGGTGATCCGACCGGTGCGGAAGAGCCCGACGAGGGAGACCGATGGCGGGGCATGGTTATGCTCAGCGCCGTGGATGACGTAGCGGCGTTGGCGCTGCTCGACCGCATCTATGCGAACGAGAACGCCTATGTCGACGCGGCTGGTCGGCATGCCCATCACGTGCCCGCGACGATCCCGCCGGAGGAGCTGCGGGCGCTCGCGGAGCGCGGCCTGACGCCCAACTCGTTCCGCCATGTCGAGCACGACGAGGCGGTGACGGCGCTGCGCCGGCTCGCCGCGGCGGTGGACGAGCGCGCCGCCGCGGACGCCTTCGTGGCCGGCTTCGGACACGCTGGGCTGCGGTGGCGGGCGTTGCTGCCCGCCTTGGCGCTGGGCACCGCGATGCCCGCCCATACGTTCCCCGCCGATGCGGGTGCGCGGACCTGCGGTGTCTGCTTCCTGGACCGCACCACCACGGTCGACACAACGTTGGCGTGGTGGCACCGCGCCCGGTCTGGATCGCCGCTGCCGGGCGATGTGTGCCAGTACGTCCTGGCGCTGGAGGCTGCGGCGCGACCGTGGCCGACGCCCGATCCGGCCGACGTGTGGACACTGCACGCGATCCTCGATGTGATCCGGTCGCTGCCACCGGCCACCCGGCCAGGGAGGGCCGCGCAGGCGTTACGAGACCGCAGCCTGCTCGCGAGCCGGTCGACGTACGCGTACACGGCCCTGTTGGAGGATCTGGCATTCCTCGGCATCCTCCAGACTCCCGATCATCCAGGCATGTTCACGGCCTTCACCACGGCTCGCCAGCGCGACGAACGTCCCAGCGTCCGGGTGGAGGTGAGCGCCCCGCTGTCGTTCTGGAGCGCCGCGCACGGCGTCACCGAATCCCTCGTGGACCGGCTGTTCGGCCATCTCGCCCGGCCGGACGAGCGCCCGCACCCACCGCCCCCGGTTTCACCGCGCCGCACCGCGGTCGAACGCGCCGCTCCGCTGCCGCCCGCGCTGCGCGGCGAACCCCGAGCCGGCGACATCTACGCCGTGCAGTGCCGTGAGGACGCCTGGATCCTGGCCTTCTGCCATGAGATGCAGGACCGCGACGGCCGGTGGTACGGCCTCGTCGAGTACCTCGACGGCCTCTTCGCCCGTCCACCCACGGCGGACGACGTCGAGGGCCGCGGGTTCCGGGGCCGTCACGAGGGACGCTGGCAGCAGTGGACCTCACACCTGGACCGGACACCGCGCGTACGACGCGTCGCGCGTGACGTGCCCACGCCGCCCGACGACCGCCCGGCGCCGGACCGGGTGCCGATCGGCAACGCCAAGGACCTGCGGCATCTGGCCGGCTGGTGCTTCCCGGAACTCGCATAGCACCGCCATGCCGGGATGTGCGCGCAGCCACGCAGCGAACGTCTCGGCGGTACGCCCGGCGAGCACGTCGATCGGGCGGTGGGCAAATACACGGTGAGCTTCGAGTCGCGCTTCCACTCGGGGTACGCGTGATCGTCGCCGCACGGGTGGTCATCGTCCTTGATCGTCATGTGCGGGTCGAGATACGCGGTGTGCGGCCCGGCGTGAGCCGATGCGGCGTCCGCCGGTTCAGAGCTGGACGGCGTCGGTCTCGACCTCGACGTTGACCATGACGCGGATCGTGGCGTAACCGATCTGCTCATTCACGCGCCTCATGTGCACGTTGTCGTCGGCCGTCGTCGTCCAGACGTGCGTTGTCCCGGGTCGCTCCTGGACCACCCAGTCCATCATCCGCGCCTTCATCAACCGGCCCAGGCCACGGCCGCGATGCCCCGCGAGCACCGCGGTCTCCTGCTGATAGCCGAAGTCCGGGCGGTGCGGGTAGAACTCCAGCTCGGTCAAGCCGACCGCCGTGCCGGTCTCCTCGTGGACCGCCGCGACGACCCGCTGCTCCACGTTGCGCTCGCGGAGCTCGGCTTCCGCGCGCCGGATCCGCTCCGGCGTCCACGTCGGGGGACGGTAGCTCCAGTCGGCGCTGGGCATGTCATGGATGGCACTGCGCGCCTCAGCGTAGGAGGCGAGCAGCTCGGCGGGCGCGGTGCCGACCCACTGCACCGTCCGGTAGCCCTCTGGCGCGGCCACGCGCCAGAGCTCCCGGTCGGTGGCCACGACGTCGAGCCCCTGCAGGACCTGGCGGTAGACGACACGGAACCCACGGCGCTTCGCCCAGCTCGCACCGGACTTGCCCTCGATCAGGCCCCAACCGGCCAGCAGCGTCCGGCGTTCGGATGCCAGGGTGGGCAGCAGCGTACGCAGGAGCGTGGTGCCGATGCCCCGGCGGCGGTGATCGGGGTGGACCTTCACGTCCACGACGGCCTGCTCGACGTTCTCGTCCTCGGGCAGGCCGGCGCTGATCAATCCGACCAGCCGGCCGTCGGCGTACGCTGCTCGGTGCACGCATCGGCCGAGGGCGGTGAGAGGCGTACGCAAGCGTCCGATCGCCGCCTCGTACGTCGGCTCGGGGTCGTCCGGACGCTCCGTCCGCGCGTCGGCGAGCGCGAGCTGGTAGTAATCGGCGAGCTCGTTCTCGGCGGCGTCATCCGGGGTGAACGGCGACGTTGTCACGGTCAACCGGGGATCCCTTCGAGTGAGTGGGTGCCGGGCCGGCCTGATTCGCGCCGGCGACGGCGTTCGTGGTGAGCAGCGCGATCATGATGAGCCCGAAGCTGGGCATACCCATCAGGGCGATGATGCCCCCGTGGAGGAGTACCGCGAGGCCGAGAGCAGCGAGTCTCATCCGCCGCGTGCCCAGGGCGAGGACGGCGATGGCGATCTCCATCCCGATGGTGGACCAGGTCAGCCCCACGATCACCGATGGTGAGGAGAGGACGGGCAGGAGCGCCTCGCGCACGGGTGGATAGGGCCCGTAGTGCGGATCGAAGAAGATGACGTACTCGGCGGTGCCGTCCCGCCAGCTCTGCTCCATGAGCTTCGACCACGCCGCGTGGGCGTAGATGATGCAGACCTGCACCCGGAACACGTACATCGCGGCGAGACTCGCGCCTCGCCAGCTGGCGTGCAGGGCGGTCACCGGAGATTGCCACTGCCATGTGCGGTGGTCGCCGAGGCACAGCGGGATCAGCAGCATGGTGGCGATCTGTGCGACGTGCTCGCCCCCGTTGGGCAGCGTCATGCTGACGCAGAGGCTGTAGGTGACGTACCAGTGCGGGATGCAGGTCCAGCGTGGACGGAAGCCGACAACGACCAGCCCGAGCACGAGTACCGAGACGATGCGGGCCAGGCTCAGGTCGCCGTCGCCGACCTGTCCGAGGCACCAGAGCGACAAGCCCTGGACACCCCCGCATCTGACGGCGGACTGGTCGCCCACGCGAAGGAACAGCACGTCGTCCGGGTTGCAGACGATGATGGACAGCGTCGCCGCCGCGAACATGCTTCGTGCGCACGCCAGCCAGAGCCCTCTCGGGTCGTAGGCCGGCAGGTGCCGCAGAGGGTCGATCATCGCTACTTCCGGTCGGGGGCGCACTGCAGCGAGGTCGGCGCGATGGCGACCACCCGCCGCGGGACGGCTCCTCGCCGGAGCCGATCGTTGCCGAGGTCCGGCCGCTCCACCGCGAAGAGGACCCGTCCGCACAGCGCGGAGGCGTGGAACGGATTGTTCGTCACGGGCCATGCGGGCCGGCCTGCCCGCTGCAGACAGGACGCGGCCGTCGGGGCATCACACGTGATCCACGAGGACGGGGGGATCCGGGATGCCACGTACTCGGTTTCGACCAGGCGGAAGTACGTGGTCCGGCGCAGCCCCCACCAGGACCCGGGCCTTGCCTGCACGGAATCCTCGGTGGAGAGGCTGCCGTCCGGCTGGACCCGGTACGCGACGGTCCGGTCCTGGCGGGGTGCCGCGGAGAAGAAGGACCACCCCTGTGGCCACAGCAACTCGTACGAAGCCGCTCGGCGGCTGAGGGTGTGCGGCATGGATCCGGGCGGCAGCTGGGCCAGGAGGGCCGCCAGGAGGAGCACGGCGAGCACGGTTGCGGTGAACGCGAAAGCTCGCCTGTCTTCGCCGGGCTCATGGCCCATCTGCTGCCTCCCTGATCGCTACCACGGATCCCGCGCCGAGGCGCCCGGCGTCAGGGGCAGCTCCCGCAGGTGACCATCATGCTGGCCCGCTTCGCCACGGGCGCCTCGCTCCCGCTCACGCCGGGGATGAGGGCCAGCAGCACGCCGGCGCCCAGGATCGCGAGAAAGACATTCCGCTTCATTACTGGTGACTCTCCTTCGACGCGGCGAACCGCATCATATCGATAGGTATTGCACGGACTTCGATCATGGTGGCAGATATCGGTATCGGTGCCCTACTCGCCGGCTACTCGGACCGGAAGGACGGGGCGGCCGTACGCGCGACCACGACGCAGCGCTGGCATCGCGGCTGCAGGACGGTGTCGGATGTCAGGTGCCGCCGCGAGTTCTCCGCGTCCGCGACACCGGCCGGGAAGAGACGGACGGCCTCCTCCCAGTCCCGTCGTGCGGCGGCCAGGTCACCTTCGGCGAAGCGGACGTGCGCGATCCCCTCACGCGAGCGTGCCGCGTTGCGCGGAAGGTTGTGCCTGACGGCGAGCTGTTCGGATTGGGCGAAGAGCGTTTCCGCGCTACTCGCTTCTCCGGTCGAGAGGAAGATGTCGCCGAGGGCATTGAGTGCGTCGCACTCGACCTCCCGCAGCGCGGTCCGACGCGCGATGGCGAGGGCATCGCGGCCGTCCTCCAACGCGGCCGCGAAATTGCCGAGCGAGCGATTCACCGTCGCCAGACCGACCAGGGCGACCGCCTCCCCGACGTCGAACTTGATGGCGCGACTACGCCGCCGGCACTCCTCGTACTGCCGGGTAGCGGCTTCCGGATTGTCGCGCAGCTGGTGCACGATGCCGATGTTCAGCGCGGTCAGGATGGCGATGTCCTCGGTCGAGAAGCCGTTGCCGTGCTCGGCCGACTCGGTGAAGTACCGGAGGGCGTCGGCGTAGTTGCCCAGGTCCTTCGCCACTACGCCGAGGTTGTTCGCGAGGAGGGCCGCGGTCGCGCGGTCGTGCAGCTCGCGCGCCGCCCGGTAACCGGTTGCGAACACCTTCTCGGCGGCCGGAAGGTCGCCGTCGTTCAGGAGGGTGATCCCGAGGCCCGCCAGCTGGAAGACCTCATGGCGGCCGTTGCCGGTCGCCCGGCTGATCGCGATCGCCTCCTCGAACAGCGCTCGGGCCTGGTCATTGTCACCGGCTTCCCGGCAGACCGACGCCATGCCGGTCAGGGCCATGGATCGCCCGTCGGCGTGCCCCGCCGCGGTGGCGGCGGACACGGCGCCCTCGAAGAGCACGTACGCCCGCTCGCCGTAGTTCATCCCGGCCAGCAGGGGTTGCATCGCGCACGGGATCTGCCAGGCGTGCGAGTGCCACCCGTGCTCGCGGGCGTACTCCGCCGCGGCGGTGATGTTGTGGTACTCGGTGTGCAGCAGCTGCGTCGCCTCGGCCGGGTTCTCCGCCTCCGGGCGAGACAGCGTGTGCTGGATCTCGGCATGGAACCGGAAGGGTCCCTTGGCCACCGGCCGGCACCACTCGTTGGCGATCAGGAGGTAGTAGTCCAGCAGGCGGCCGGTCGCGGCGGTCCGCTCCCGATCGTCGATCTCAGCGGCCAGCAACAACCTCGAACAGTCCCGGACCAGGTCGTGGAACTGGTAGCGACCGGCAGCCTGCTGCAGCAGCAGGTTGTCGTCGAACAGACCCTCGAGGACCTGCTCCGCGCGGGCCACGGGCAGATCCGCCAGCGCGGCCGCCGCGTACGCGTCGAAGTCCTCCCCCGGGTGAAGGCTGAGCAGGCAGAACATCCGCTTCTGCGCGGGCGTCAGGTGTCGGTAGGACAGCCGCAGAACGGCCATCACGTCGCGGTCGCCGGCGGAGAGGAACTGGGCCCGGCTGCGCTGGCTGCGCAGCTGCTTGACCAGGTCGTCGATGCTCCAGCTGGGCCGGTCCCGGAACCTGGCGGCGGCGATCCGGATGGCCAGCGGCAGCCGCCCGCACAATTCGATGACCTCGGCGACACCGGCAGCGGCAGCCCTCGTCCGCTCCTCCCCGGCGATCTGGATGAAGAGCTGCTCGGCGTCGTCCGGCGGCAGCACGTTGAGGGAGAGCGGGACAGCGTCTTCGAGCGCCGCCAAACGGCGCCGGCTCGTCACGATCACGAGGCTGTGGGTCGCTCCGGGGATGAGTGGCCGCACCTGTGCGACGTCCACGGCGTTGTCCAGCAGCACGAGCGCCCGCCTGCCGGCCAACAGGCCGCGCCAGAGCGCGCTGCGTCCGGCCAGATCCGGCGGAACCTTCTCGATCGCCGTGCCGGCTTGCCGCAGGAGGTGGTCGAGCGCCTGATCAGGGGTGAGCGGGTCGCGGCCGGGGCTGAAGCCATGCAGGTCCACGAAGTACTGTCCGTCGCTGTACTTCTCGGTGAGCTCGTGCGCGAGGCGAACCGCCAGAGCGGTCTTGCCGACCCCTCCCATCCCGTCGAGCGCCGAGATGACCAGCGCTTGCGACGACGACGACAGCGCGGTGTCGCTCAACCTGTCGAGCTCCGTCCTGCGGCCGGTGAACTCCTTGGTGCTGTGGGGAAGGAAGTTCCGCAGTACCGCCCCTCCGGACCGGGTTTCGGTCACGTGCGCGGTCACGCCGGCATCCGGCGCGGCTGCCCCGGCGTCGTCCGGATCGGTGACCGGGCTGCTGCGGAGGACCTGGAGGTGTACCCGGCGCAGGGCCGGCCCCGGATCGATGCCGAACTCATCGGCCAGCAACTGACGGCCGTCCTCGTACACCGTCAGCGCCTCGGCCTGACGGCCGCTGCGGTGCAGCGCCTCGATGAGCAGCGCGCGCTGCGTCTCGCGGTACGGGTGCCGGGCAACGAGGCCGGTCAAGGCGCTGACCACGGAACTCGCCTGACCCAGCCGGAGCCGGAGGGCCATGGTCCGTTCGACCGCCGCGATATGTTGCTCATTGAGCTGGACGGCGGCCTCCTCCAGCCACTCGCCGGTCAGGCCGGCCAGAGCGGGGCCGCGCCACAGCTTCAACGCCCGCTCGAGCGACTCCAGCGCCGCCGGCACCCGTTCGAGCCGTTCCAGCTGTTCACTTTCCGCGACCATCGTGCGGAACAGCGAAACATCCACCAGGTCCGGCGGCACCTGGAGGAGATAGCCGGCCTCCGTGGTGGTGATGTTCCAGCTCCCGGGCGTCGCGGCGAGACTCCGCCGCAGGCTGGCCACCGCGTTGTGGATCTGTTGCCGGGCGGACCGGGGTGGTTCCTCCCACAACATGTCCACAAGGCGCTCGTGCTGGATCGCGGTGCCCGCGTTGAGCAGAAGGGCCGCGAGCAACTTCCTCTGCCGCGTTCCCGGCAGGGATATCGGCCTACCCGGGGCGCCGACCTCGACGGGGCCGAGGATGCGGAAAGGTGGCACGGCCGGATCCGCGGAGAAGACCGCAGCGTCGGCGGGCCATTCCTCCGACATCGGTGCCGCCGGGGGATCGACGTACCCGTCCTGTGCTTGCGAGCTCTCCCACGAGGCGGCGGAGGCGACGGCCAGGAAGTGATCCCGGTCGGCGCCCGTCAGCCCGAGCGCGTCCGCGAGTGAT
This sequence comes from Actinoplanes teichomyceticus ATCC 31121, assembly GCF_003711105.1. Taxonomy (NCBI): domain Bacteria; kingdom Bacillati; phylum Actinomycetota; class Actinomycetes; order Micromonosporales; family Micromonosporaceae; genus Actinoplanes; species Actinoplanes teichomyceticus. The sequence continues at coordinate 8,120,494 of NZ_CP023865.1, read as the reverse complement.
CTCGCGGTGCTGTGGCGGGGTCCGATCACGGCGCCCCGTTCGATGTCGCGCACCGTGCGGGCACTGACGGCCGCACGTTCCGCCAGGGCTTCCTGGGTGAGCCGGGCTGATATCCGGAACTCCCGAAGTAGTTGGCCGATAGTGCGCTGGTCATCCATGTGGCTCCCTGTCAACTGCCCCTCCCGCCCGCATTACCGCAGGCAGACCACCGCCACCTGAGCATCTGTCCGAGGACCGGCCAACGACGACAGCCTATCCAACGCGTCACAGTGGCCACGAAGTTGGCAGATGTGAACTATCCGTGTCCTACTGCCGGTGAAACCTCAGGCTCTTCCTCCGCCCCTCGCGAAGTCTCCGGCCGATCCTCCTCGACGCAGGCTGCCCCGGTCGCGATGGTTGATCTCGTCAGCGCCGAGGCGCGCTGTGAGCTGCACATGTGATCGGGGGGCATCGTCCTGTGAATGCGAGGACCCAAGGCTGGCTCAGTGCCGAGCCAGAGGAGAACAGGGTGACCAGGCCATCGGCCGTCGCCACCGTGTTGTTCGTCGGGGGTAAGCGCACAGAGGCGATGGATGCGGCGCACAGCGTGGGAATGACGATCGGCTACCTGGGGCCCAAGGACGCTCTGTCCGGACGGCACCAGGAGCTGGCCGAGATCGTCCTGCTGCTGCCCGACGTCTCACCGGACCGGATGGTCCGGGCGGCAGTGGCGTTGTACGGCGTCCAGCCGTACGACCTCGCGATCACCATGAACGACACGTACCTGCAGGCGGTGGCGCAGATCAATCACGAGCTGGGGCTCACCACCAACCCGTTGGAGACCGTCACGGCGGTCAACGACAAGGCGTTCATGCGTGAGGTGCTGCGTGGCGACGAGGTCGGCCAGGTCGCCTCCGCCGAGGTGCGCAGTGCGCAGGACCTCCTCGCACTGGCCGGCACCCTCGGTTTTCCACTGATCCTCAAGCCCACCCAGGGCACGGGGAGCCGGGACATCCACGCCGTGCACGACGAGGCCCGGCTGCGGGAACTGGCCGGGGAGCTGGACTTCTCGCTCCCCGGTCAGCAGACCTCGGCGCCGTGGCTGGCCGAGGAGTACCTGGTCGGCCAGGAATTCAGCGTGGAGACCTTCAGCGCGGCCGGTGAGCACCACCTGCTGGCCGTGACCGAGAAGTTCAAGACGCCGAACTTCGTGGAGATCGGCCACCTGGTGCCGGCCCGGATCACCGCTGAGCAGCGGGACCTGATCGGCGCCGAGGTGCGGCGAGTGCTGACCGCGCTCGGCGTGCGGGAGGGCCCGGCCCACACCGAACTCATCCTCACCGATCGCGGCCCGCGCGTCATCGAGACGCACACCCGGCCCGGCGGTGACGCGATCGTCGAACTCGTCCGGCTGGCCGCCGGCTTCGACATCCAGGAGCTGACCTTCACCTGGCTGGCGGGCAAGCCCCTGGACCTGACCCCGCGGCCGCAGGCGGCCGCGGCCGCGATCTGGTTCCTCACCCTTCCGGAGGGCGAGGTGACCGCGGTCGGCGGCCTGGACCAGGCGCGCGCCGCCGAAGGGGTGGAGTTGGCCGTGCTCACCGCGGCCGTCGGCGACCTGATCCCGCCACTGCGCAACTCCTGGGACCGCCAGGGCGAGGCGCTCGCGATCGGACCGGACCCGGACACGGCGCTGCAGCTGGCACAGCAGGCGGTCGGCCGGATCCAGGTCGAGGTCGTGCCGTCCACCGCATCGGTCTGACGCCCACCGGGCGTCCCGCCCGGTGACACCACCCGTCCTCCGCACACTGAACGGTGACCCGTATGACCAACGACCACCCGGCCGACGGATCCAAGCCCCTGCTTCTGCTCATCGGCAGCGGGGGCCAGGTCTGGCGCGAGTACATGCTGCGCGCCATGGCCACCCGGTACCGGCTGCACCTGGTATCCCCGGCGGCTCCCACCTGGCAGTCGCCCTACATCACGGCGCACTCGGCGGCGGACACTCTGGACCCCGACGCGATGGTCGCGATCGCCAAGGAGAGCCCGGAGGACTACGCCGGGGTGCTCACGTACGAGGAGACCCGCGTCGAGTCGGCCGCCGCGGTGGCCACCGCCCTCGGGCTGCGGACCAGCTCGGTGGAGGCGGTGCACGCCTGCCGCGACAAGTTCACGGGCCGGCAGGCGCTGAAGGCCGCCGGCGTGCCGCAGGCCGAGTCGGTCGCGGTCGGCGACCTCGACGAGGCCCGGCAGGCCGCCGAGCGGCTCGGCTACCCCGTGGTGCTCAAGCCGCGGGCGCTGTCCGCGAGCAACGGCGTGTCGCTGGTCCCGGCGCCGCAGAACCTGGCCGAGGGATACCGCAAGGCCACCGCGATCTGGTTCGACGAGGTCCCGACCTACGACCGTCCGGTGCTGGTCGAGGAGTACCTCGACGGGCCGGAGATCAGCGTGGACGCGGTCTGCCGGGACGGCCGGGTGACGGTGCTGTTCGTGGCCCGGAAGCGGATCGGGTTCGCGCCGGGGTTCGAGGAGGTCGGCCACCTGGTCCGGGCGGACGACCCGCTGCTCACCGACCCGGAGCTGCTGCGGGTCATCCAGGCCGCGCACACCGCCGTCGGCCTCACCGACACGGTCACCCACACCGAACTACGGCTCACCGGGTCCGGCCCCCGGGTGGTGGAGATCAACGCCCGGGTCGGCGGTGACCGGATCCCGTATCTGGGCGGGCTCGCCACCGGTATCGAGGTCGGGCTGGTCGCCGCCGACCTGGCGGCCGGCGCGGTCCCCGGGACCACGGCCTCCCGGCAGCAGGTGGCGGCCATCCGCTTCCTGTACCCCGAGCACGACCTGACGGTCGAGTCGGTGGAGATCGACCGGGAACGGCTGCCCGCCGAGATCCACGACGTACAGGTCCTGGCCGGTCCCGGCCGGGAGCTCCGGCTGCCGCCGGTCGACCACGTCCGCTGCCGGTACGCCCTGGTGGTGGCCGTCGCCGCCACTGAACAGGAGTGCGAAGCGGCCCTGGACCGCGCCGCGGCGGCGGTCGTCGTACGCGGCACCCCGCTCGCCTGAGCGGGAGCCGGAACCGCCGCGGCCGGACCACCGGCCGCGGCCACCGAAGCAATCAGCACCGACACAACGGGGGAAACGCTGTGCCGAAGATCGTCGCCATCGTCTCCGGAGGCATGGACTCCGTCACGATGGCGCACCAGCTCAAGGAGCAGGGCCACGACTTGCACCTGCTCTCCGTCGACTACGGGCAGCGCCACCGCAAGGAGCACCGATTCGCGGCCGCCGCGGCCGAGCGGCTCGGCGCGGTCCATCAGGTGGCCGACCTGAGCGCGATGGGCGCCCTGCTGCGCGGCTCCTCGCTCACCGACCCGACCGTCGACGTCCCGGAGCAGACCTGGACCGGGTACGGCGAGAGCCCGAACATCGTCCCCAACCGCAACGCCCTGCTGCTGTCGGTGGCGTTTGCGGTGGCGGTGGCCGAGAAGGCCCAGGCCGTCGCCATCGGGATCATGGCGGACGACACCGTGTCCGTCCCCGACAGCACTCCGGCGTTCCTGGAGTCCTTCATCGCCATGGAGCGCATCGCGACCGCCGGGTACGCCCACCCCGACCTCGATCTGCTCGCGCCGCTGTCCGGCCTGGGCAAGAAGGACGTCGTCACGCTGGGCGAGCGGCTCGGCGTCCCGTGGACCGAGACCTGGACCTGCTTGCGCGGGCAGGACGACCACTGCGCCCGCTGCGCCGCGTGCTGGGAGCGCCAGGAGGCGTTCACCGCGGCCGGTGTCCAAGACCCCACCATTTACCAGGAGCACCAGTCATGACGCTACGCATCTCCAAGCAGTTCTCCTTCTCCGCCAGCCACCAGCTCGACGGGCTGCCCGCGAACCACCAGTGCGGCCGCCTGCACGGCCACAACTACCTCGTCGAGATCGAGCTCAGCGCCGGCCGGGAACAGCTGACCGCCCCCGGCTTCGTCCGCGACTACGGCGAGCTGTCCGGCTTCAAGGGCTGGGTCGACGAGTGGCTGGACCACCAGCACCTCAACGACGTGGTCAAGGAAAACCCGACCGCGGAGAACCTGGCGATCTGGATCTACGAGCAGTGGAACCCGGAGCTCCCGGAGCTGACCGCCGTACGGGTCTCCGAGACCCCCAAGACCTGGGCGGAGTACCGCCCCTGAGCCGCAGGACGGCGGGGGACACCCCGGCCCGTCTGTTTGAGGAGGTGGTGCCCAGTGGAACCGGAACTCGTCGTCAACGAGATCTTCGGCCCCACTTGAGTCCTTCCAGGGAGAAGGACGATCACTCGGCCGCCGCTGCGCTTTCCTGAGGCTGGGTGGCTGCAATCTTTCATGCCGCTGGTGCGACACCCCCTACACCTGGGACTGGGAAGGGGTCAGCGACACCGGCATCGCGTTCGATCCGAAGACGGAGCTGCACCGCATGCCCGTCTCCACCGTGCTGGAGCGCCTGCTCGCCCTCCAGGTCGGGCTGGTGGTGATCTCCGGCGGTGAACCGCTCAACCAGCAGAAGCGCCTGGTCCCGCTCGTGGAGGCACTGGCCGGACACGGCGTCGAGATCGAGATCGAGACCAACGGGACCCGGATCCCGGACCCCCGGCTGATCGCGGCCGGCGTCCGCTTCAACGTCTCGCCGAAGCTCTCGCACGCCGGCGACTCCGTCGAGAAGCGGATCGTGCCCGCCGCGCTGGAGCGCCTGGCCGCCATGCCGTCCAGCACCTTCAAGTTCGTCTGCCGGGACAGCGCCGACCTCGACGAGGTCTCCGGGGTGGTGGCGGCGGCGGGCATCACCTCGGTCTGGGTGATGCCCGAGGGCCAGAACGGCACGGACATCGACCGGCACATCCGGCAGTTGGCCGACGAGGTCGTCGACCGTGGCTGGAACATCACGACCAGGCTGCACACGTTGGTCTGGGGACACAAGAGAGGCGTTTGAGATGAGTACCGACCTGGACGTGGACAAGGGCCCTCTCGCCATGATGGACGGGCTCGGTGCGGACCCCCTCGAGGACCTGGCGCGCCTGCTGCTGAAGGAAATCGGCGAGGACCCCTCGCGGGACGGTCTCCGGGACACCCCGGCCCGTTACGCCCGCTGGTGGCGCGAGTTCATCGAGTACGACCCCGGCACGGTGGACACGGTCTTCGAGGCCACCTCCGCGGGCCAGCTGGTGCTGGTCTCCGGCATCGAGGTCTGGTCGCTGTGCGAGCACCACCTGCTCCCCTTCAACTGCTCGCTGACCATCGGCTACCGCGCCGCGGACCGACTGCTGGGGCTGTCGAAGTTCGCCCGGATCGCGCACCACCGGGCGCACCGGCTGCAGGTGCAGGAACGCCTGGTCGCCGACATCGCCGCCGACGTGGCGCGGATCGCCGGCACCGAGGACGTCGGGGTGATCGGCACCGGTGAGCACCTGTGCATGACCATGCGGGGCATCAAGACCAGCGCCCGGATGACCTCCAGCTCCCTGCTCGGGGCGTTCGCCGAGGAGGGCCTGCTCCGGTCCGAGCTGCTCACCCACCTGCAGACCGCCCGCTGACCCCGCGCCGCGGCCGGCGCGCCGCCGTCCGCGCACCGACCTGCCGAGCCCGAAGGAGTCCCCCGTGATCAGCCCGCCCGCGCGCCGCAGGCGATGCGTCGTGCTGTCCAGCGTCTCCTCCGACTCGCACACCTGGAACCTGGTCTTTCTCCAGCTGCTGCTGGAGGAGCACGGCTACCAGGTGGAGAACCTGGGCGCCTGCGTCCCCGACGACCTCCTGGTGGAGGTCTGCCTGGCCAGGATCCCGGACGCGGTGGTGATCAGCACGGTCAACGGGCACGGCCGGCTGGACGGCATCCGGCTGGCGCGCCGGCTGCGCGCGGAGCCGGCGCTCGCCGGGATCCCGATGATGATCGGCGGGAAGCTCGGCCTGCAGGGGACCGCCGACGCGGCCTCGCAGGCCGAGCTGATCGCCGCCGGATTCGACGCGGTCTTCGAGGCCGGCTCCGGCCCCGAGGTGGCCGAGTTCCTCGCCCGTCTCGGCGCGGCGTCGCCGGCCCGGCCGGCGCTCGCCGGGCCGGCCCCGGGAGGGAACGGATGAGCGGCACCCTGCCTCGGCCCGCCGGGAACGACTTCAGCGACTTCGTCCACGAGCGTTCCCGGGCGGGCGAGCTGGTGGTCCAGCCCCGGATGGGATTCTCCGCTCCCGAGCGGATGCGGGCCGGCCTGCAAGCCGTGCGCGCCGCCCGCGCCACCACCGTCGGCACCATCACCGTGGACAGTTACACCAGGGTGGGTGACCACGGTTCGGTCCGGGAGGCGCTGCGCACCGGGACGCCGCTCAACGGGTATCCGCTGGTGGAACACGGCCCCGAGACCAACCATCGGCTGCTGGCCGGTCTGGCCGGACCGGACTTCCCGGTCCAGCTGCGGCACGGCTCGGCCCTGCCGCAGCGGCTGTTCGAGGCCATGCTGGCCGCCGGCCTGACCGCGACCGAGGGCGGGCCGGTGTCGTACTGCCTGCCCTACAGCCGGACCCCGCTGGCCGAGGCCGCCCGGGCCTGGGCCGACGGCTGCGAGCTGCTGGCCGACCGCGCCCCGGCCGGCCGGCCGGTCCACCTGGAGAGCTTCGGCGGCTGCATGCTGGGCCAGCTCTGCCCCCCGGGACTGCTGGTGGCGCTCAGCGTGCTGGAGTGCCTGTTCTTCGTCCAGCACGGGATCGGCAGCGTCTCGCTCAGCTACGCGCAGCAGACCAATCCGGCCCAGGACCTGGCCGCGGTGCGGGCCATGCGGCGGCTGGCCGCCGAGTACCTCGGCGCGGTGCGCTGGCATGTCGTCATCTACACCTACATGGGGGTCTTCCCGCGGACCAGGGCGGGAGCGCTCCGGCTGCTGGCGGACAGCGTCCGGCTGGCCCGGGCCACCGGGGCCGAGCGGCTGGTGACCAAGACCGCGGTCGAGGCGCTGCGGATCCCCACGATCGAGGAGAACATCGAGGCGCTGGAGCTGGCCGGCGAGGTCGCGGGGCGGCCGGACGCCGCCGCCGGACTGTCGGCGAGCGCCGCCGAGGAGGCGGCCCTCCATCTGGAGGCGCGGACCCTGATCGAGGCGACGCTCGCCCTGCACCAGGACGTCGGTGAGGCGCTGGTGCGAGCCGTCCGGCAGGGCCTGCTGGACGTCCCGTACTGCCTGCACCCCGACAACGCCAACCAGGCCCGGACCCTGATCGACGAGACCGGGCGGCTGCGGTGGCGGCGGACCGGCCGGATGCCGATCGCGGCCGCCTCGGTGTCGACCGCCACCGGCTCACCCGCCTTCGAGCTGCTCGATCAGCTCCGCTACATCGAACGACGCTGCGACGGCGTGCTGCCGGGTCCGGCCCGGCCGCCGCGGAGCGTGACCGGCTGAGGCGTGCCAGCCGGCTCGCCCAACCCCCTCCCGTCCTGACTCCCGATGGAGGACCTACCTTGTCCGAGCTGTTCCCTGTCATCGATCTGCGCGACGCCGAGCGCGGGCCGCAGGCCCGTGCCGAGTTCCTCGACCGGCTGCGTTCCGCGGTCCATGACATCGGCTTCTTCCAGCTGGTGGGTCATGGCGTGACCGGCGGCGACGCGCTGCTGGAGCTCGCTCGCAGATTCTTCGCGCTGCCCGAGCCGGAGCGGGCCGCCCTGAGCATCCTCAACTCCCCGCACTTCCGCGGCTATTCGGAGATCGGCCGGGAGTTGACCCAGGGCATCCCGGACCAGCGGCGCCAGCTGGACATCGGCCCGGAGCGCCCGTCCGTCGCGCCGGGCCCCGGCGAGCCCGCCTACCGGTGGCTGGCCGGCCCCAACCAGTGGCCGCCCGCCATGCCGGAACTGGCCGACGCGGTCCACCGCTGGACGGGCGAGCTGACCGGTGTCGCGCACCGGCTGCTCGGACTGATCCTCGAATCCCTGGAGGTCCCGGCCGACTTCCTGGACGACGTGGTGACCCCGGACCCGCACGTCCACTTCAAGCTGCTGCACTACCCCGGCCCGGAGCACGGCGAGACCGGCGACGGAGACCAGGGCGTGGGCATCCACAAGGACTACGGCATCCTCACCCTGCTGCTGCAGGACGACAAGGGCGGACTCCAGGTCGCGGTCGAGGACGGCGTGTTCGCCGACGTGCCGGTGGTGCCGGGGGCGTTCGTGGTGAACCTCGGTGAGCTGCTGGAGGTGGCCACCCGCGGCTACCTGCGTGCCACCACGCACCGGGTGGTGCGGCCGGCCCCCGGGGTGGACCGCTACTCCGCCCCGTTCTTCTACAACCCCCGCCTCGACGCGTCGATGCAGCCGCTGCCCGGCCCGTACGTCGAGGCGGCCGGGGGCGTCGTACCCGACCCCGCCAACCCGCTCTTCGCCGGCTACGGAGAGAACGTCATGAAGGGGATGATCCGGGCCTTCCCGCAGGTCATCGAGCGCCACCACCCCGAACTGCTGCCCACCGCCTGACGGCGGCCGACCGGCCCCGGCACCCCACTCCGTCCGAGAAGGAACGATCCCTTGAGCAGCCGCAAGCCCGCCGTACTCCTCATCGACCCGGTCAAGACCGGCGAAGGCTACAAGAAGGCGGCCCGTGATTTCGGGCTCCACGTGGTCTCCCTCTACACGGTGGAACCCACCGAGCTGAACTCCCGGTGGCCCGAGCACACCCGGGACGACGACGCGTCGCTGTACGCCTCCACCGCCCCCGACGTGCTCGCCGCCCTGGCGGACACCGACTTCGAAGTCAAGGCGGTGGTGCCGGCGATGGAGTCCGCCGTCCACCTGACCGATGTGCTGGCCCACGAGCTCGGGCTGGCCGGTAACGACGTCGAGCTGGCCTGGGCCCGGCGCAACAAGGCCGCCATGCGCTCGCACGCCTCGCAGGCCGGGGTGCGGATCCCGGCGTTCCGGCTGGTGCACGACATGGCCGAGGTGCCGGCGGCGGCCGAGGAGATCGGCTTCCCGGTCATCGTCAAACCCACCATGGGCGCCGGCTCGCACGGCGTCACCCTGGTCCGCGACGCCGAGGAGGCCAAGAGCCTGCGGATCCCCGAGGAGAACGACCTGTTCGGATGGCCGGTCAGGGAGTGGCTGGTCGAGCAGTACGTCCGCGGACGCGAGTTCGCCGTCAACTGCTTCAGCAGCGACGGCCAGCACCGGGTGATGGACATGTGGGAGTACCGGCAGCCGGACGACCGGGACTACGACTTCCCGCTGTGGAACAACGTCCAGGCGACCCGTGACGACCCCGACTGGGCCCGCGTCGAGGAGTACGTCCACCAGGTTCTCACCGCGTTCGGCGTGCGCCGCGGCCCCAGCCACACCGAGGTCAAGTGCACTCCGGACGGCGTCTATCTGATGGAGATCGGCGCCCGGCTTCCGGGCGGACCGGCCACCGACCAGTGGGCCGACTACACCGCGATCCGGCCCTTCCACGACGCGCTCACCTGCTACCTCGGCCGACGTCCGGCGATCATGGACCAGGACCTGGACGTCCGGGCGATGTTCGGAGCGATCGCCATCCGCAACGACGACGCGCCCGGCACGCTGGTCGCGGTACACGGGCTGGCGGAGCTGGAGAGCCACCCGAGCGTGGACAAGGTCCTGGTCTCCTACCGGCCGGGCGACCACGTGCCGGTCACCCGCGACACCAAGACCATCCCGGTCGGGGCCTGGGTCTCCGGTCCGGACCAGGACGCGGTGGTCCGGGCGCTGGCCGAGATCCGCGCGCTGGTCTCGCTGGAGATCGCATTCGATGCCTCCGCCTGAGACCCAGGCGGCGCGCCCGGGCCGGCGGAAGCGGCTGCGGCTGCCCGCCGGCTACCGGGAGCTGCTGGCGGTTCCCGGGGTCAGCCGCATGCTGATCGCCGCTCTGGTGTCGAAGCTGCCGGTCACCATGGTTTCGCTGAGCCTGCTGCTCTACCTCGGGCCCCGCTACTCCTACGCGACGGGCGGCCTGGCGGTGAGCTGCATGGCGATCGGCCAGGGGCTGTCCGCCCCGATCCGCGGCCGGCTGATGGACCGCTACCCGTACCGGCTGATCCTGGTCGTCTGCCTGCTGTTCTACGTGGTCGCGCTCGGCTCGCTGACCGCGGTGGCCGCCGACCGGGGCCCGGCCCCGCTGGTGCTGGCCCTGGCCGCGGTCAGCGGCGTCACCGCACCACCGGTAGGCATCATCATGCGCACCCTGTGGCGGGTGCTGGCCGGCGAACAGCGGCTGGTCACAGCGATGGCGCTCGACGCCGCGACCAGCGACGTCGTGCAGATCACCGGGCCGGCCCTGGCCGCGTGGCTCTGCCTCAGCGTGTCCGGCGAGGTGGCGTTCGGTCTGTACGGAGCGCTGACGATGGTCGCGGTCCTGCTGGTGCTCAGCTTCCCGAACGTCCCGCCGCCGGTCCGCCGTCGCGGCGGCGGGCACTGGGCGGGCCCGCTGCGCTCGGCTCCGCTGCGCCGGGTACTGATCGCCAACGCCGCGTTCAGCGCGATGATCACCGCGATCGACGTGGTCATCTCGGTGCTCAACGCCGAGCGGGGCACCACCGGGTACATCGGCATCCAGATCGGCGCCCTCTCGGTCGGCAGCATCGTCGGCAGCCTCGCCCTGGGCGCCGTCCCCGGCCTGCTGGCCAGGGGCCCCAAGCTCTCGGTGCTGATCGGGGTCTTCGCGTCGGGCGTCGTGCTGCTGGCCGTCACCTCCCAGATGTCCGCCCTGGCCATGACGCTGGCCTGTCCGATCACCGGCCTGGCCTACGGCTCGACCTTCGGCGCGCTGTTCACCGCGGGCGGTGACCTCGCCCCGGAGGGGACCGCCGCCGAGACCCAGGCCTGGCTGAGCAGCCTCACGCAGGCCGGCGCGGCCGTCGGCGCCTGGGCCGCAACCGAGGTCGGCAATGTGACGGCGCTCTGCGCCATCCCCGTGATCGCGGTCCTGTCCGCGGTCCTCACCTGGAACGTCCGGGGCCCTCGGCCCGCCGGAGACCTTCCCACCACCAGTTGAAGGAGACACCCGCATGAATGTCGAGCAGATCGACGAGAACCTGGCCAAGTTCCTGGCCGAGCGCTACACCCCCGAGTCCGTGGCGCAGCTTGCCGACCGCTTCCACCGCTTCGGCTTCGTCAAGTTCGACGCCGCCAACCGGCTCGTGCCGGACGAGCTGCAGACCGCGGTCCGCGAGGAGTGCGACCTGCTGATCGAGCAGCACAAGGAGCGCCGCAACCTGCTGCTCAGCACCACCGGCAACACGCCCCGCCGGATGAGCGTGGTCAAGAGCGAGGAGATCGAGAAGAGCGAACTCATCAGTACGCTGTCCCGCTCCGAGGTGCTGCTCGGATTCCTGGCCGGCATCACCCGGGAGGAGATCATCCCGGAGGTCTCCAGCGACGAGCGCTACCTGATCACCCACCAGGAGTTCAAGTCGGACACCCACGGCTGGCACTGGGGCGACTACAGCTTCGCGCTGATCTGGGCGCTGCGGATGCCGCCCATCGAGCACGGCGGGATGCTGCAGGCGGTGCCGCACACCCACTGGGACAAGAGCAACCCGCGGATCAACCAGACGCTCTGCGAGCGCGAGATCAACACCCACGGGCTGGAGTCCGGTGACCTGTACCTGCTGCGCACCGACACCACCCTGCACCGCACCGTGCCGCTGAGCGAGGACTCGACCCGCACCATCCTCAACATGACCTGGGCCGCCAAGCGCGACCTGGAGAAGGACCTGGTGGGTAACGACCGCTGGTGGGAGAACCCGGAGGCCGAGGCGGCCCGCGCGGTGGACAACGCCTGACCGACCCGTGGCCCGGCCGTGCCCCCGGGCGCCCTGCCGGGGGCACGGCCGCCGACGCGTACGAGGAAGCCGGAGCGCATGGACAGCAACACCATCGTCATTCTTCTGCTCGACCTGGCCCTGATCGCGATCCTGGCCCGGGCGGCGGGCGCGCTCGCCCGCCGGTTCGGCCAGCCGGCGGTCATCGGCGAGGTCGTGATGGGGATCCTGCTCGGCCCCACCGTGCTGCACGGCGTCGTCGCGGAGACGCTGTTCCCCGGGCAGGTGCGCGGCTACCTGATCGCGTTCGCGAACGTGGGGATCGCCCTGTTCATGTTCGTCACCGGCCTGGAGTTCCGCCGGGGGGACGGCCACGCGCCCCGGCGGGCCGCCATCGGCATCGGGCTCGGCTCGATCGTCCTGCCCTTCGCCATGGGAACCTCTCTCGGCGCCTGGTGGGACACCGCGACGCCGGACGCCACCCCGCTCGGGGCCCACCTGTTCATGGGTTTGGCCCTCTCCGTCACGGCCTTCCCGGTGCTGGCCCGGATCCTGGACGACCGCGGCATGACCCGGCAACCGCTGGGCCGGCTGGCCCTGGCCGGAGCGGCCTTCTGCGATCTGCTGGCCTGGGTGCTGCTGGCCGGTGTGCTGGCCCTCGGCGCCGGCGGCCACCAGCCGTGGCGCCTGCTGTGGTTGCTCCCGTACGTCGCGGTGATGGCCGCCTGCACCGTCCTGCTGCGCCGCCTGGTGCAGCGGCGCGCCGGCCGGCTGAACCCGGTCGTCGCCCTGGCCGGCTTGCTGGCCTCGGCCGCCTCCACCGAATGGATGGGCCTGCACTTCGTGCTCGGCGCCTTCCTCTTCGGCATCGTCCTGTCCGGCCTGCGCGGCCCGGCGGGGGAGCGCGCGCTGAAGCCGGTGCGGGAGAGCGCCGAAGGGCTCGGCCTGGGCCTGCTCATGCCGGTCTACTTCGTGGTGGCCGGCTGGCAGGTGGACCTTTCCGTCCTGCGGGCCACCCAGCTGGTGCAACTGCTGGTGCTGCTCGCGATCGCCGTGGTGGGGAAGGTCGCCGGCACCATGGTGGCGGCCCGGGTGTCCGGCCTGCGGCCGCGCGAAGCCGCGATCCTGGGCGCCCTGATGAACACCCGCGGGCTCACCGAGCTGATCGTGCTCACCGCCGGACGTCAGGCAGGCCTGCTGAACGACTCCTCCTACAGCCTGCTGGTGGCGATGGCCGTCCTGACCACGCTCTCCACCGGCCCGATCCTCAACCGCTTGCAGGGGCGGCCGAAGCGGGCGGGCTCCGCCTCGGATGACACCACCCGCGAGTCGCGGCTCCAGCAGGTTTGACGGGGCCGCGGCACCACCGCGTTCGGAGGAACGCCCGATCCGTGGAGGAATTCAGTGTTCAGGTTCGTACTTCTCGGTGCCCCGGCGGTCCTGCGCGAGGGCGCCCCGCCGACCCGGATGCCGCGGATGCCGCCCCAGCAGGCGGCGGTGCTGGCGGCGCTCGCGCTGCGCGCCGGCACCCCGGTCAGCACGGATGAGCTGGTCGACGGGCTGTTCGGGGAACGGCCGCCGGCCAGCGCGGTGTCGATGATCGCCAACTACGTCCTGCGGCTGCGCAAGGGTCTGGACCCCGGGCTGATCGTCCGCTCCGGCGGCGGCTACGCGCTGGACGTCCCGAGGTCGGCCGTCGACGCCCTGCAATTCGCCGATCTCGCCGCCGCCCGCCGCACCGGCGACGACCGCGCGGACGCCGCACGGCTCGGGACCGCGCTCGGTCTGTGGGGTGGCACCACCGCGCTCGCCGGGCTTCCCGGGCCGCTCTGCCACGGCCGGCGCGAGTCGCTGGCCCAGCAGCGGGAAGCCGCTCTGCTGGCCCGGTACGAGTGCGAACTGGCCCTGGGAAACCACGGATCACTGCTGGCCGAGATCTCGGCCAGCTGCCAGGCGGCACCGTTCGCGGAGGACCTGCACGCGGCCTGGATGACCGCCCTCTACCGGTGCGGCATGCGGGCCGACGCGCTCCAGGTATACCGGCGCATGCACCGCCGGCTGGCCCAGGAGCTCGGCATCGACCCGGGCGCCCACCTGTCCGAGGTGCACCGCGCGATCCTCAACGGCCAGGACCCGCCGGCCGCGCCGGCGCGCCGGCTACCCGGCCCCGCCGGAGCCGAGAGCCGACCCGTCCGTGATGCCGGCGGCCTTCTCGTACATCGTCTGGATGTGATCCGGCCGTCCGGCCTGGACCGCCAGGAAGCCACCGATGCCGTACAGCCCGCTCTTCTTCCGGGCGGCGAGCTTCTCCTCGAACACCACGCGGGGCACGCCCTCGGTGTAGATGAACTTCCGGGGGAGCGGGAGCGGGATCCGCACGTTCGCGGCGGGGTCACGCACCGTGCCCGGCGGGTCCTCGCCCCTGGCGACCTGCTCGATCGCCTCCAGGTAGCGGCGCCGCAGCAGGGTGATGCCCTTGTCGCTGCGCCCCAGCCGCTCGGCGCTCCGGTCGGTGACCGTGCCCTGGCCGATCCAGACCGCGAAGTCCTGGTTGCCGGTGTGCGAGGTGATGATTCGGTCGCTCCCGGGCTCGGTGAGCGGGCCGTACCAGTACGGCACCTCCTCCGACTCCGGCACGCCGGTCCGGACGTCGTCGGGGAGCACCGAGTACTGCCACGTGATGTTGAGGGTCCGGTGGTCGTCCACCGGCACCCGGAACTCGACCGTGTTGCCCGAGGCGAGGGTGTACGGCCACAGGCAGAGGATGCCGCCCTCGGCCGTGCTGCTGGACCGGGCGAAGGGCCCCTCCGGCGCGTTCTCGGTCTCGACCTCGCGGCCGTTGACGAAGCCGTGCTCGAACTCCAAGAAGTCGATCTCCGTGTGCCGGGGCGCGTAGAGCGGCGCCTCGGGGTTGAGCCGCACCGCGTTGCCGTTTGAGTGCAGCCACTCGAAGTGGACCGGGTCCATGCCGTTCTCGTGGCACTGGAACCAGTTGCACGGCAGCTCGGTGAGGATCAGCTCGACGAAGCCGTGCTCCCAGCTGAACGTCTCGAAGTCGGGCAGCAGCGGGGCGGGCCCCGGGCCCAGGTACGCCCACACCAGCCCGGCCAGGGTCGCGGTGGGGTAGGACTTCACCCCGGCCTTGTCGTGGAACCCGCCGGCCGGCCCGGCCTCCTCGAACGGCTGCTCCACGCACCGCCCGTCGGAGTCGAACCCCCACCCGTGGTAGGCACACCGCATCAGGTCGCCGTCCACCCAGCCCAGGCTGAGATCGGTCAGCCGGTGCGGACAGTGCCGGGAGAGCAGCCCGTGCCCGCCGCTCGGCTTGCGGAACAGGACCAGGTCCTCGCCCAACAGCCTGATCGGCTTGACCCGCCGCTCGCGGAGTTCCATGGCCGGTGCGATCGGGTGCCAGTACCTGCGCAGCAGTTCGCCCATCGGGGTACCGGCGCCCACCTGGGTCAGCATCCGATTCTTCTCTGGCGAGAGCATCCTGGAGCCTCCTTCGCATTCCCGCCCGGCCACTCGGACATCCATCCGCCATCGGCAGGTCCGACTGTCCTGACTGCTTCCGCCCCCGATCTTCCGGCGCTGCGATCTACGCCCGATCTACGTCGGATCTACGCCCGATCTACGTCTGATCTACGTCGGATCCTCGGGGTGGCGCGATGAAGAACGCGACCGCGGCGAGACTACGCAGGGTGATCACGGCGCGTTCGTGCCCGCGTGCCCGACGGGAGTCCAGCGGGCGGGCACCGTCGTGGACGGGCCTGCGGCCGGCGCCGGAGCATCCGCGCAACGGCGGCTACCGGCCACGCCACTCGGCTCGCCGGAACAGCAGGCACAGGGCGGCCAGGGCGGCGGCGACCGCGGGCAGCCAGAGCAGCCGGTGCGCGATCCAGCCGGCCTGATCGGGCGGCCCGATCAGGCCGGTGGGAGCGCCGGCCAGCGTGCGGCCGAACACCGCGACGCCGAGCAGGGCGCTCTGGTGCCACAGGAAGATCGTCATCGCTGTCAGGTTGAGCCCGGCGACGACCGCCCACCAGCCGGGGCGGCGCAGCCGCCGGTCCAGACGTGCCCACAGGAGCAGGGCCAGGCCGATCTGTGCCGCCGACAGCGCTGCGGTCAGCAGCGACGGCGGGTCGAGGTTCGAGCGGCCGTGGCCCGGCACACCGACCAGACTCGCCGGGTAGCCGGCCAGGATCAGCAGCGCGCCGCCGGTCACGCCGGCCAGCAACAGGCCCCGGCCGGAGCGGGGTCCGGCGAGGCGGCCCCGCGCGGCGGCCACCCCCAGCGTGTACGGCACCAGCCAGGCGGTCACGCAGTTGAGGTAGGCGGGCCAGCCGGGCATCCCGGGCCACAGCAGGTAGCGCAGCGTGTCCATCGCGGCCAGCGCGCCGAGCGGGAGCAGGGCCGCCGCGGCGCCGAAGCGGCCGACCGCGCTGAGCACCGGCGCGGTGAGGGCCAGCAGCAGGGCGAGCACCAGAACGAACCACAGCGGGCTGAGCGCGATCGTGCCGGCCGTGTGCAGCGTCCACCGGCCCGCGCCGGCGTGCCGCAACGCGGTGAGGACCAGCAGCCACATGCCCAGGAACACGGCGACCGGCGTCAGCAGCCGGCGCGCCCGGCCGGCCAGCCAGGACCCGGCCCCTACGCCGCGCCGGCGGGCCCGGCCCAGGCCCCGGGCCGCGGCGTAGCCGGACACGAAGAAGAACAGCCCGAGCGTCTGCAGGGCCCAGGTCAGCGGGGTGAGACCGGGCCGGCCGGTGAGCGGGCTGGCCTGATGCAGATCCCCGCCGGAGCCGATGGTCAGGCCGGTGACGAGCCAGTGCCCGGCCACCACCCCCAGCATGGCGATCGTGCGGAGCCCGTCGACCGCCCGCTCCCGGTCCGGCGGTGTGGCGGTGGCGATCCGGCCGGCCCACGCTGCCGCGGTCACCGCGGATCACCCGCCGGGCCGGCACCGATCGACGCCATCGCCCGCAAGGCCACCGAGCCGGGCTCGAAGTAGCCGTCGTGACCGTCGACGTTCCCGCACGGCAGCGGCAGCGCGCCGAACGCCGGATCGATCGGCAGCCGCCCGTGCCCGACGCCGAGGACGCGCAGGCCCGGCAGCCGCCGGGTCCAGTCGCCGGGCGCGGTGCCCGCCCAGACCCGGGCCGACGTGTTCAGATCCGCGGCACGGTCGGCGCCCATGCCCGGGCTGCCGATCGCCACGATGTCGGTGACCTGGCCGGTCAGGCCGGGGGCGGCGATCCCGGCCACCGTCGAGCCGTAGCTGTGGCCGACCACCGTGACCGCGAGTCCGGGACGGCCGGTGACGAGCCCGTCGACGAACCGGTCCAGTGCTCGCGCGCCGGCCGTGGCGCGCTCCTCGCGCAACGCCTCCCGGCGTACCCCCTCGGGCGGGTCGTAGCCCAGCCAGGCGACGACCGCGACGTGCGCGTCCGGCTGATCGGCGCGCATCCGCTCGTAGAGCCGGCGGGCCTGCCAGGCCGGTGAGCGCCGGAGCACGCCGCCGTGGCCGGTGTCGAAGTTGCCCAGGGTGTCGTCGACGCCCGGGACGAGGACGGTGACCCGGGTGGCGCCGCGCAGGTCACCGAGCACCTCGGCGATCCGGCCGTCGCCGCGCATGTCCAGCGCCAGGATCTGCCGGCCGGCCCACCGCGGGCTCTGCCGCCGGTTCGCCGCGTAGCGCAGCTCGATCGGCGCGCCGTCGAGGTTGCCGACGACGTCCGGGTAGGCGCGCGCCAGCTCCGCGGCCCGCCGGTGCGGCAGGCCGGCGAAGAACGCGGACACCGTCGCCACCGGCGCGGCGCCCGGATCCGGCAGGTGCGCCGGGTCGGCCAGCCACGCGGCCCAGCCCGCGGGCGCCGGCGCCGGACTCGGCAGGGCGGGGCCGAAAACATACCCGGCGGGCACTGCCAGAACCACGGCGAGCAGTGCGGTGATGAACCGCTTCACAGTCATCGGATCAATTCCTCCGCCCTCTTTCCACATGGGGGCGAAGGTAGGTGCGGGAATGGCCCGGCGTCGTCCCTCCACAGAGGGGGGAGGCCCGTAGTACCGCAGAGCTACGGGATTGCTCGCCTAATCGCTCCAACGTGCTCTGAACAGCGCATATGGAACAGGACGGGGATCGTACCGAGGGGTGACGACAGTGGATCGGGCGCTGCCTAGATTCGGCATCCGAGCCATTCTTGCCACGGAGGAAACGTTGACCCATTCATCGGCGGCCGAGCGATCGTCACGTACGGAGATAACCCTGCGGTACGTCTCTGATCTGTACCGCAGATACCGCGACGATCTGGATGCGGTCAGAACGGAACAGCGCGAGTTGCGGGCCACGTGTCCGGGGATGCGCACCCAGCTCGACGACCTGGAGGCGGAGATCACCTACCTGCTGATCCGTCAGGAACGGCCCGCGACCGTGGTGGAGATCGGGTCGCTGCACGGCTGGTCCACCACGTGGATCCTGCGGGCGCTGCGCGACAACCGGGCCGGCGCGCTGATCACCCACGACCTGATCGACAACGCCCGGCGCAACGTGCCCGCCGAGCTCGCCGAAGGGCGCTGGACGTTCGTGCCGGGTGACGCCCGGGAGACGCTGCGCGGCCACCGGCACGGCATCGACCACCTCTTCATCGACGCCGCGCACACCGCGTCCTTCGCCCGCTGGTTCGTCGGCGACCTCTTCCCGACGGTCCCGGCCGGGGCCACGGTCAGCGTGCACGACGTCTTCCACGGGCGGCGGCCCTGGCCGGTCAGCGAGGGCCGGGTGGTGCTGTCCTGGCTGGCCGACCACGGCGCCGGGCACTTCACCCCGTCCCGGCTCGCCGCCGCGCCGGTCAACCGGGAGCTCAGGGAGCTCAAGCGGCACCTGGGCCTGCTGGAGCCGGTCCACGACGGGCGCGACGATCCGATGCTGTTCTTCCGGATGCCCTGATCGCGCGTCCGGGTACGCACGGGCCCGGGCCGGATCGATCGGCAGGTACGGGTGCCCCTCCCGGGCCGGCCACTATCGGACGGCAGACAACATAGCGGCCGATGGGCGCGACCGGCGCCGCCGTGCGGTCGACGGCGGCGCGGGCTCGCGCGCAGGTGCTGCCCGCCGGGCCGGCGATCGGCGGCGCGGGCTCGCGCGGCAGGTGCTGCCCGCCGGGCCGGCGACCGGCGGCGCGGGCGATGCGCTCAGTCGTTGTCCGTCCGGTGCCAGTCCCGGATGGCGTCGCGCATCCGGTCGAAGAGCGCCATCGGCGGCCCGGCCAGCATCATCGTCGTCGCGCTCTCGCCGACTCCGGCGTGCGGGCGGGTGGGCGAGACCGCCTCGGCGGCGCGTACGGCGCCCGCCATGCGGCGCAGCTTCGCCGGGTCCGTCCGGCGCCGCAGCATCGGGAACTCCTGCTGCTCCTCGTGCGCGGCGTGGGCGAGCACGGCCCGCTCGAACCGGGCGAACCTCTCGTCGAAGCCGGGCGCGTCGGTGCCCAGCGCGTACAGGTTGGTCAACTCCCGCTTCGCGTCGTTCTCCTCGCGCAGGCACGCGTCGACCACGGTGTTGGTGGCGTCGTGCCGGGACGCCGGGTGCACGACCAGCTCCTCCGCGCTCTCGTGCACGGCGAGCAGGCGTACCAGCCGGTGGAAGGCCCGCTGGCGGGGTTCGCCGGTGGCGTTGCGCACCTCGGCGAACAGGTCCCTGATCTGGCGGTGCTGGGTGAGGAGCAGGTCGATCACGTCCTGGTCCTGCTGTGTCGTCGTCATGGCGAACCTCCACGTTCTCGTCGACGAGACCCCGGCCGGATACCCGGCGTACGCCCGCGTATTCCTGGGCGTACGCCCGGCTGCGCGGACGCTGCCGCCGATTCCGCCAGTCCCGCCCCTTCCCGTTCAGCACAGGGTTAGCTGGTAGGAGGGCTCGGCTCGCCGGCACGGCGAGCGCCCGGGACCCGTCCGGCGAGCAGGAAAGCGGAACTCGGCGATGCGTGCCACCTACATGTTCGGCGCCGGCGACGTACGCGTGATCGACGTGCCGGATCCGGTCCTGCACGAATCCGGCGACGCCCTGGTGCGGGTCGTGCAGGCCTGTGTCTGCGGCAGCGACCTGCACCCGTACCACAACATGCCGGCCTCCGAGAACGGCTCGTCGATGGGCCACGAGTTCCTCGGCGTGGTCGACCAGGTCGGCGCGGACGTGTCCACGGTCCGGCCGGGTGACCTGGTCGTCGCCCCGTTCGCCTGGCAGGACAACACCTGCGACTTCTGCCGCGAAGGCGTGCAGACCTCCTGCCGCAACGGCGGCTTCTGGAACGCCCCCGGGGTCGGCGGCGGCCAGGCCGAGGCCGTACGGGTGCCGCTCGCCGACGGCACCCTGGTGAAGCTGCCGGTCCCGCGGGACTCCGCCCTGCTGCCCTCGCTGCTCACCCTCTCCGACGTGTTCGCCACCGGCCACCACGCCGCGGTCCGGGCCGCCGTCGACGCGCGCACCACGGTCACGGTGATCGGCGACGGCGCGGTCGGCCTGCTCGCCGTGATGGCCGCCAAGCGGCTCGGCGCCGAGCAGATCATCCTGATGGGGCGGCACCGGGACCGCACCGACCTGGGCCGCGAGTTCGGCGCCACCGCCGTCGTGGCCGAACGCGGGGCCGAGGGCATCGCGAAGGTGCGTGAGCTCACCGGCGGCGACGGCACGCACGCCGTGCTGGAGTGCGTCGGGCACCTGCCCGCCTGGGAACAGGCCCTCGGCGCGGTCCGGGCCGGCGGGGTGATCAGCCGGGTCGGGGTCCCGCAGTACGACGACGCGCCGATCGGCTGGACCATGTTCGGCCGCAACCTCACCCTCACCGGCGGGCCGGCGCCGGTGCGCAACTACATCGAGGAGCTGATGCCCGACATCCTCGACGGCACGCTCGAACCCGGCCGGGTCTTCGACCGCACCGTCGGCCTCGACGAGACGCCGGAGGCGTACCGGGCGATGGACCGGCGCCAGGTGCTGAAGGTGCTGATCCGCCCGTGACCGGCAACCGGGGCCGCGCCGGTCCGGGCGACCCCGTTCAACGGCGCGCGGCAGGGCGGCCCCGTTCAACGGCGCGCGGCAGGGCGGCCCCGTTCAACGGCGCGCGGCCGGGCCCGCGGTGGCAGGCCCGGCCGCGTGGCGCCCGGGTGCTACTTGGTGAAGTAGAGGTACTGGTACGGCGTCCAGGTGGTGGAGTTCAGGCTGTCGCCGGAGCCGCCCTTGACGTACGCGGTGCGGACGCGCAGCTTGACCCCGGTCAGGCCGGAGCTGCTCAGCAGGAGCTGGTCGGTGGCCTCGAAGTAGCCGTTGTCCAGGTCCCGCCACTTGCCGCCGGAGTAGCGCTGGAGCGTGATGTACACCTTGCGCGTGGCGCCGGCGGTCATCGACGTGCTGAAACGCGCGTCCGTCTTGGCGTGGTAGTAGCGGTAGGTCGTACCGCTGATCTTCGCGGTCTTGTAGTACCTCGACAGCTTCAGCGAGAGGCTGACCTTCGCGCCGACCGTCGCGGTCACGGTCCGCGGCGCGGTCCGCGAGTCGCCGGTGAACACCGCGCTCAGGGTGGTGTCGCGGGTCAGCTTGAGGCTTGCCGTGAGGTTGCCGGCGCTGTTCACGACGCCGCGCTTGAGCAGCCGCCGGGCCTGGTCGCCGCCGCTCGGGTCGGCCCAGATCTCCACGGTCCGGTTCCGGTAGGTGGAGCCCAGGTGCGCGGTGAAGGAGACCGTCTGGCCGTAGGCGTAGACCTTGCCGTGGTTGGTGAGCGTCAGGGCCGGCGTGCTCCGGGAGACCGCGACCGCCCTGGTCGCCGTCGCCGGGGTGTGCGTGGTGTCGCCGGCGTAGGACACCCGGTAGGTCACCGTGCCGCCGGCCGCCGGGGTGTCGGTGACCGTGAACGAGCCGTCGGCGCCGACCGTCCTGGTGCCCAGCGACGTCCCGGCGGGGTGATCGAGATCGGTCCGGCTGACCGAGACGGTCGTGCCGGCGGCCAGCGGCTGCTGCGAGGACAGCTTGCCGGTGAGGGTGAGCGGCTTGGCCCGGGTCGCCGCGGACGGCCCGGTCAGCGTCAGGGTGGAGGCGGTCCGGGAGACCTGGACCGACACGGTCGTGCTGGCCGGCAGGTGGGTGTCGTCCCCGGGGTACGACACCTGGTAGGTCACCGTGCCGGTCACCGGTGGGGTGTCGGTGAAGGTGAACGCGCCGTCCGGTCCGACCGGGCCGGTGCCCAGGGCGGTGCCGGCCCGGGAGAGGGTGACCGAGGTGCCGGCGGGCAGCGGCTCCGGCGACGTGAGGGTGCCGGTGAGGGTGATCGCCGCGCCCGGGACCGTCGCCGACGGGCCGGAGACGGTCAGCGCCGACGCGGCGCGGGCGATCCCCACCAGGATGGTCTCGGTGACCGGGGAGTGGTTGCCGTCCCCGGCGTACGACACCTGGTAGGTCACCGTGTCGGCGGCCGGTGGGGTGTCGGTGAAGGTGAACGCGCCGTCCGGTCCGACCGGGCTGGCGCCCAGGGCGGTGCCGGCCCGCGAGACGGTGACCGAGGTGCCGGCGGGCAGCGGCACCGACGAGGTCAGCGTGCCGCGGATCGTGATCGCCGCGCCCGGCACCGGCGCCGATCCGGGGCCGGACAGGCTCAGGCGCGACGGCGCGTGCTTCGGGTCCGTGTGGGTGCGCAGCGTGAACGTGTCCACGCCGCTCTTCGAGACGGTGAACAGGCGGTCGCCGTTCGGCTCCCAGGCCACCGCGTGCCGCTGCATGTCGCCGAGGTCGGGGAGCGTGAACTGCTTGATCAGGTCGCCGGCCGGCGTGAAGACGTGCACGTTCGGATCGCCGTACGTGGAGGAGCTGCCGCTGACGACGGTGCCGTCGGTCGCGATGTCCACGGCGGTCGGGTACGGCTCGACCGGCAGCCGCCGTGCGGCGGCCAGATCGTCGGCGTCGCGCAGGGTGACCACGTAGTCGCCCGGGAAGACCGTGGCGATCCGGGTGCCGTCCGGGGCGATCGCCAGGTCGGTGACCTCCTGGTTGGTCGTGACCGACCCCACCGTCGTGATCGAGTCGCCGGACACGTCGAGGATCGCGCTCAGCCCGTGGCTGGCCACGCCCAGCCGGTTCGGGGCGCCGGAGGCGGCGGCGAGTTCGGCGACGCCGGTCCAGCCGGTGACGAGCCGGTTCAGCCGGGGCACCGGGGTCTCGGCGGCCGGGTCGATCGTGCCGAGGTTGCCGCTGGAGCCGTCGGCGTAGGAGAACCAGAGCCGGCCCCCGGCCACGGCGACGTCCTTCGGCGGGAAGCCGCCGGTGGCGTACTTCGCGGTCGGGGCCAGCGTGGTGGTGTCCAGCGCGAAGATCGCCAGGCCGTTCGGCGAGGTCACGTAGAGCTGGGACGAGTCGGCGGAGAGTTCCAGGTTGGTGGCGTCGTTCACCGGCGCGCTGCCGATCTGGGCGCCGCGGTAATCGGTGACGACGACCTTGCCACCGGCCGGGTCGCTGACGAAGACGCGCTGGTGCGCGCCGTCGATGAGCACGTCGCCGACCGATGTGATGGAGACGACTTCGCCGGAGTCGGCCAGCGCCGGCGCGGCGGCGCCGACCGCCAGCGCGGCGGTGCCGGTCAGCACGGCGACGGTCGCCGCACCGATCCTTCTGTTTCGCATGGTTTCCCCCGTGGGCGAGACGCGTGCACGCGTCGAGATCCGTGCGCGACGGTACCTGCCGAAACGCCGGGAATGGATCATGCGAAAGGACGAGCCGCCCGCGCATCGTCGTGACCTCGCGGTGCCCGGGCCGGCGCCGCGGGCCACGACCGGGTCAGTGGCGGAATCCGTTGACCAGGGCGGTGAGTTCTCCGGCCAGGCGGGACAGGTCGTCCGCGGCCTCCTGGGTGGTCCGCGCGCCGCCGGCGCGCCGCTGCGGTGGCCGGGCGCGGTCAGCGACCGGGTGACGGGGACGGCAGCGGGCCGCGGTCGACGAAGCTGAAGGTGGACAGCGGCGGGGCGTCACCGACCTCCTCCACGAACAGGACCCGGTCGGCCGGGCTCCACTGCACGTATCCGTACGCCTCGTTGTAGATCCAGTAGGTCGGCCGCTTCTTGTCGTCGGTCTCCGGGGCGCGCAGCAGCGAGAAGACCGTGGCCTTGGTGGTGGCGCACTCGGCCGCGACCAGCCGCGCCGACTCGTCCGGAATGATCTTCACGCCGAGGCAGGTCTCCCGCTCGGCGGCCGGGTCGTGCAGCGACCGGATCAGGAAGTCGACACCCACCGGGACGAGGGCGAACTCGGACTTGGCGCCGGTGCCGTTGCCCGCGGTGACCTCGGTGTAGTCCGAGTCCAGGGCGAGGTCCCGGTCCGCTTCGGCGATGTGGATGAGGGTACGGCGGGTGCCCCGCATGATGGACGCGAACCGTTCGGCGGCGCTCAGGGATGCCGTCGCTTGCGCGGGTGAGCCGGGCGTCGCGCCCGGGCTGGTGTCGGAACTCGCGGCGGCGCCCGGATCGGCCCCGGCATCGGTGCCCCGCGGCAGGTAGCGGGCCACGGCGACCCCGGCGGCGGTCAGCAGCACGACCCCGGCCGTGGTGAGCGCGAGCAGCCCGGGGCGCCGGCGCGCGGCCCGCTGTGGCGCCGGGTCCGCCGCCACCGGCTCGGGCGGCCGGGCGTCGCCGGCCAGCAGCAGGTCCAGCAGCTCACGCGCGGTCGGGCGGGCCGCGGGGTCCTTGGCCAGCGCCCGCTCGACCGGCCGGCGCAGCGACTCCGGCAGCCCGGACAGCTCCGGCGGCTGGGTGAGGATGCGCATCGCGGTGGCGGCCGTCGACTCGGCCGCGAACGGCGTGCGCCCGGTCGCGGCGTACGCGACGACCGCGCCCCAGGCGAAGATGTCCGCGGCCGAGGTGACCGGCCGTCCGCCGGCCGGATCGAAGCGTTCCGGCGCCATGTAGGCCACCGTGCCGACCAGCTGGTCGGTGCGCGTGTGCTGGCTGGTCGCCTCGAACGCGCGGGCGATGCCGAAGTCGATGACCTTGATGCCGCCCCGGGCGAACAGCACGTTGCTCGGTTTGAGGTCGCGGTGGATCACCCCGGCGCCGTGGATCGCGGTCAGCGCGGTGGCCATGCCGACCGCGACGCCGTGCAGCGCGGTCTCCGGCAGCGGGCCCCGGTCCCGGATCTCGGTGGCCAGGCTGGGGCCGTCGACGTACTCGACCACCAGGTAGGGCGGCTCGTGGTCCGGGTCGGCGTCGAGCACCTCCGCGGTGGAGAACGGCGGCACCTGCTTGGCCCGGTTCACCTCGCTGCGGAAGCGTGCCCGGAACTCGCTCTCGTGCGCGAACTCGGGCCGGACCATCTTGATCGCGACGAGCCGCCCGTCCGGGTCACGACCCTGGAAGACGGTGCCCATGCCACCCTCACCGAGCCGCCCGGTCAGCTGATACCGGCCGAGCCGGGTCCGGTCGCCCGGGCGTAGCGGCATGCTCATGTCGACCCGTTCCCCCTCCGCCGGCACCGGTCGCCGCGACCTGCGGAGTTTACCCGCGCCCGGCCCGGCCCGGGCGCTGCCGGACAGCGGCATCAATTCACGTGCCGGGGCGCTGCCGGCGATAACCGTTTTCCGGTACCGGAAGCGAGAACCGGCCGTTCGGCCGGATGTCCTTAGCAGCCGATTAAGTCCGCTGTGGCGGCCCGCCGGCCGGCCGCGCGTCCGATTAGTTTCGGCCCATGTCAGCAGCTCGTTCCCGGCGGCGAATCCTGGCCGTCACCCTCTCCTGCACCGTGGTCGCCGGTCTCGGCGTCCTCGGCGTCACCACCGCGATGGCCGCGGACGCCGGCCCGATCACAGGCATCGGCGGCAAGTGCGTCGACGTGGCCGGCGCCAACCCGGCCAACGGCACGGCCGTGCAGCTCTACGACTGCAACGGCACGGGGGCGCAGCGCTGGACCGTGGACGGCGACCGGATCCAGGCGCTCGGCAAGTGCCTCGACGTCACGGCGGCGTCCACCACCGACGGTGCGAAGGTCCAGCTGTACGACTGCAACGGCACCGGCGCGCAGAAGTGGTCCGCGCAGGGCGGCCGGCTGGTGAACACCGGTTCCGGCAAGTGCCTCGACGCGACCGGGCAGAGTCCGGCGAACGGCGCCCGGTTGCAGATCTGGACGTGCACCGGCGCCGCCAACCAGGCGTGGCAGCTGCCCGGCGCCACGACGGCGCCCACCACCACGGCGCCCACCACCACGGCGCCCACCGCCAGACCGCCGGCCGGCGCCAAGAAGGGCGTCAGCACCTGGCAGTTCACCGGCCTGGCCGGCGCGGTCCAGGACGTCGGCGCCAAGTGGTACTACAACTGGGGCACCAACAACGACAGCATGCCGGCGAACGCGGAGTTCGTCCCGATGATCTGGGACGAGAACGTCGTCACCGCCGCGAACCTCGCCAAGGTCAGGACCGAGGGCAGCACGCTGCTCGGCTTCAACGAGCCGGACCTGGCCGGCCAGGCGGAGATGACCGTCGAGCAGGCGCTCGACCTGTGGCCGCAGTTGCAGGCCACCGGGATGCGGCTGGGCAGCCCGGCGGTGGCGTTCGGCGGGAACACCGCGGGCGGGTGGCTGGACCGGTTCATGACCGGGGCCCGGCAGCGCAATCTGCGGGTCGACTTCATCACCCTGCACTGGTACGGCTCGGACTTCAGCGACGCCGCGGTCAGCCAGTTCATGGGCTACGTCAAGGCGGTGCACGACCGCTACCGGCTGCCGATCTGGATCACCGAGTTCGGCCTGATGAACTTCTCCGGCGCCCCGAAGTACCCGAGCACCGCGCAGATCACCGCGTTCATCCGCAACGCCACCGCGCAGCTGGAGAGCGCCTCGTATGTCGAGCGCTACGCCTGGTTCTCGCTGCCGGCGGTCGGTGACTCGGTGGACTACGGCCTGTACCGCGACGCCACCACGCCGACCGAGGCCGGCAAGGCGTACCGGGCCGCGGGCGGCTGACCGGCGGCCGAACCGACTTGTCACCGGCTAAGTCGGACTTATAGCGATCTGCGTGGTTCATCCCCCCGGGATCCTTACGGTGGGGCGATGAGGAACAAGTCCACGACAGGGATCCCGTCGGTGATCGCCGGCGCCGTGATGGCGTTGTCGGTCACCGCGACCGGTCCGGCGCTGTCCCCGCCCGCCGCGGTGGCCGCGCCGGCGCCGGCCACCACGGCGCCGGCCGGCGCCGAGCGGCACACCGACCCGAAACTGCTGAAGGCCGCGCTGCTGGCGCAGGCGGACATGCCCGAGGGGTACGAGCTCAAGTACGGCCCGGACGTCATGGACCAGCAGTTCCGCGCCGAGATGGGGGTGTGCGAGTTCGGCACCGAGCCGAAGGGCGAGGCGGTCGCGGTGAAGGCCGGGTCGGTGACGTTCAGCAAGGTGCTCGACGATCTGGACGTCTCCGAGGAGCTTCTGGACATCGGCGCCGACGCGGCCGCCGCCGTCGTCGTCGACGCCGTTCAGGCGCCGGGGCGCTGCCCGGCCCACTCCTATCAGACGGACCGGGCGGACGACACGTACGAGATGCTGGTGCAACCGATGCGGGTGCCCGCGTTCGCCGGGGCCGCGGGCGGTTACCGGACGGTCATCAACTACGGCAGCACCGGGATGTTCGCCCGCGGCGCGACCGTCGTGGTCGCGGTCGGCGACGTGGCTCTCAGGATGGAGTTCTGGGGTCCGATGCGGGCGGGCCAGCACGAGGTGGAGACGATCACGGCGGCGGCCGTGCGCAAGCTCCGGAAGACCCTGGGCTCCTGAGCGCTACCCCGCGCCGCCCGCCGCGGCCGTCAGAATCTCCGTAACGACATGGTCGGCGGCGGCGGGCCGGCCGTGCGTGGCGGCGGACCGGCCCAGCTCGGCGCGGCGTGCCGGGTCGGCGAGCAGGCCGGTGATGGTGTCGCGCAGGTGCTCCGGGGTGGCCTCGGGCCCGTCGAGCGTGATGGCCGCGCCGCGCTGGGCGAGGTGCCGGGCGGTGACGCGCTGCTCGTCGGCGGCGGCGTGCGGATAGGGGATCAGGACGCAGGCCTTGCCGAGGGCGGTCAGCTCGGCGACCGTCCCGGCGCCGCTGCGGGCCACGACGATGGCGGCCGCGGCGAGCAGGTCGGGCAGTTCGTCGTGGATGAAGTCGGCCACCCGGTAGCGGTGCGCGAGATGCGCGGGCAGCCGTCCGGCGACCTCGCGCATCTCGTCGTGACCGAGCTTCCCGCACTGGTGGACGATCTGGCAGTACGGCAGCAGCGCGGGCAGGGCTTCGGCGAGCATCCGGTTGATCTGCTGGGCCCCCAGGGCGCCGCCGGTGACGAGCACGAGCGGGACGGCGGGGTCGAGGCCGTACGCGGCCAGACCCCGCTCCGGGTTGCCCTGCAGGATGGCCGGCCGGACCGGGTTGCCGGTGACGACCGCGCGGCTGCGCGCCCGGGGCGGCAGGTGTTCGAGGGATGCCTCGTGGCTGAGCAGGACACGGGTGGCGACCCGGGCGAGGATGCGGTTGGCCAGGCCGAGGCTCAGTGTCTGCTCGTGCATCAGGTACGGCACGCGGAACAGGGCCGCGGCGAGGCCGATCGGAACGGAGACGAATCCGCCCGTGCTGAGCACCACCGCCGGCCGGACCCGGGCCACGGTGAGAGCGGCCTGCACGATGCCCAGCGGGATGCGGAAGGCGTCGGCGAGGTTGCGGGCCACGTCCCGGGGGCTGAGCGAGCGGCGCAGCTTGCCCGTGGTGACCGCCCGGAACGGGATGTCGTTGCGGGCGGCGATCGTGGCTTCCAGGCCGTTGGCGACGCCGACCCAGAGCAGCTCGGGGGCGGTGCCGGTTTCGGCGAGGCGGGCCTGCAGGGCGTTGACCGTGGTCAGTGCCGGATAGGTGTGCCCACCCGTGCCGCCGCCGGTGACGATCATGCGGAGCGCGTGCAGGCGCCGGGTGCTGTAGAGGGACATGCCGAGCCATTCCGATTGGTTGCGGTACCGGGTGGGTCGAGGAAGTCTAGCCGCTGGCCCGTGCCGCTTTTGCCGGATAAGGCGGCCGTGTGGCCGGGGCCGACGGCCGGAACGTCCATCGACGCATGACACGACACCGGGAGATGCGCGAGCCGAACCGTCACGACGCGGCCCCGACGCTCACGCACACCGGAAAAGGCCGGAAGCCCGCATCGTGGGTGCGGGCTTGCGGCCGTGGGCCGGGCCGCACGCGACGTACGCCGGTCGGGGCGTCTTTACATCTTCAGTTAACAGTCCTAATAATTGTCCATGCGTCGATCCGTCACCCTCGCCGTGGCGGCCGCCCTGGCCGCCGCATGCTCCAGCGTCTATGTGGCCTCCACCGCGAGCGCGGCCGTGGCCTGCGCTCCCGCCTGGAGCGCCTCCGTCGCCTACGTCAAGGACAACGTCGTCTCCAGGGGCGGCAACAACTACACCGCGAAGTGGTGGACCCAGGGCGAGGACCCGGTCGCCAAGAGCGGGCAGTGGGACGTCTGGATCAACAACGGGGCCTGTGGCGGCGCCGGCACCCCGTCGCCGACCACGACCCAGAGCCAGAGCCCGACCACCCCGAGCACCGGGCCGACCACCCCGAGCACCGGGCCGACCACCCCGAGCACCGGGCCGACCACCCCGAGCACCGGGCCGACCACCCCGAGCACCGGGCCGACCACCCCGCTCCCGGTCGGCGGCCTGCCCCGGCACGCGCTCATCGGCTACCTGCACGCCAGCTTCGCCAACGGCTCCGGCTACCTGCGGATGGCCGACGTGCCCGCCGAGTGGGACATCATCAACCTGGCCTTCGGCGAGCCGACCAGCGCCACCTCCGGTGACATCCGGTTCACCCTCTGCCCGGCCACCGAGTGCCCCGGGGTGGAGACCGAGGCCGAGTTCATCGCGGCCATCCGGGCCAAGCGGGCGGCCGGCAGGAAGGTGCTGCTCTCCATCGGCGGCGCCAACGGCCAGGTGCAGCTGACCACCACCGCGGCGCGGGACCGGTTCGTCAGCTCGGTCAGCGCGATCATCGACCGGTACGGCCTGGACGGCGTCGACATCGACTTCGAGGGTCACTCGCTGTCGCTGAACACCGGGGACACCGACTTCAAGAACCCGACCACGCCGGTGATCGTCAACCTGATCAGCGCGATCCGGTCGCTCAAGGCCCGCTACGGCGCCGGTTTCGTGCTGACCATGGCCCCGGAGACGTTCTTCGTCCAGCTCGGCTACCAGTACTACGGCTCCGGCCCGTGGGGTGGCCAGGACCCGCGTGCCGGGGCGTACCTGCCGGTGATCCACGCGCTGCGCAACGACCTGACCGTGCTGCACGTCCAGGACTACAACTCCGGCTCGATCATGGGCCTGGACAACCAGTACCACTCGATGGGCGGCGCCGACTTCCACGTCGCGATGACCGACATGCTGCTGGCCGGTTTCCCGGTGGCCGGCAACACCGCGAACGTGTTCCCGGCGCTGCGCGAGGACCAGGTGGCGTTCGGCGCCCCGAGCTCGGTCAGCGCGGGCAACGGGTACGTCGCGCCCACCGGGGTGCAGCAGGCGGTCACCTGCCTGGTGAAGGGCACCGGCTGCGGCGGCTACACCCCGCGCAGCGGGGCCAACCCGGACTTCCGCGGCCTGATGACCTGGTCGATCAACTGGGACCGGTTCTACGGCTGGGAGTTCCGCAACAGCCACGAGCCGTTCCTCAACGCCCTGAACTGAGCGCGGCGGCGCCCCGGCCGCGGCGGCCGCCCCGCCCGAACCGTTACGGGCGGCCGCCCGCCGGGGTCAGGGCAGCACGACGCAGCGGCGGCAGCGGGCCTCGTAGGTGTAGGTGCCGTCGTCCGGCAGCGCGGTCGACGGCGCGAGCTCCCGGATGAACGGCTTGCCGTGCTCCAGGACCTGGGTGTGTGTGGCGTCCAGCGAGCGGCAGACGTCGCACACCGCCCGCCGGTAGATCACCTTCTCCGGCGCGAGCTCGAACAGCGCCCGTACCGGGGCGAACAGCTGCCCCCGGTGGTCCAGGTCGATCCCGGCGACGACCACCTTGATCCCGCGCCGGACCGCGATCCCGAGCTCGGCGATGTCGTCCACGGTGAACATGTGGATCTCGTCCACCCCGATCACCTCGACGTCGCCGTCCGCGGCGCCGGCCAGCGAGTGCACCTTGACCGTCTCCAGGCTGCCGCCGGACCGTGACATCACCGCGGTGTCCCGGCCGTGCCGGGCGGACTGGTAGATGCGGTGCGGGATGCCGGTGTGCTGCAGGGGCGACAGCAGGCTGATCATCTCTAGCGACTTGCCGCCCTTCATCGGGCCGAGGATCACGGTCAGGTCCATACCGCAGAGCGTGCCACTGCCGTTCCGGCCGGCGCGTTGGGCGGGATTACGGCCTGATGTCCGATACGCGCGGGTGGCGGCTGCCCGGTGCCGCCGATGGGCGCCGCGCCCCCGGAATCTCGCCCGGCGATGACCGTCGCCGGTCCGGCCATTTACGATCTTGAGATCGACTGGGGAGGGATACGTGGGACGTCTCCCATGGGTTCTGGGAACCGTACTGAGCATCGCCGCGTCCACCGTGGCCTTCGGCGCACCGGCGCGAGCCGCCGAGGGGACCGTCGGGGTCGCCACGGTCAGCGGCACCAAGGTGCGGTACAAGGCCGCCTACACGGGCGCGAACCGGGTGGTGATCACCCGCAGCGGCCGCACGCTGACGATCGACGACAAGAAGGTGATCAAGACCGGCAAGGGTTGCAAGGCGGTCAAGGGCGACAAGACCAAGGTCCGGTGTACGACCGCGAAGACCCCGACCCGGGTGACCGTCACCCTGTACGACGGCAACGACGTGCTGGACAACCGCACCGACGTGCCGATGACCGCCTACGGCGAGGACGGCAACGACCGGATCTACGGCGGCTCCCGCGGTGACTCGATCGACGGCGGCCACGGCGCGGACAGGTTGTACGGCCGCGCCGGCAACGACCGGATCGACGGCTCGTTCGAGAACGACCTGATCCACGGCGGCGTCGGCCACGACACGATCTTCGGTGACTGGGGCGACGACACCCTCTACGGCGGCGCGGGCAACGACCGGTTCCACGCCGACCGGGGCAACGACCGGATCTCCGGCGAGGACGGGGCCGACTGGGCCGACGGCGCGTCCGGCAACGACGTCTACTCCGGTGGCAACGGCGACGACGGCGTGCTGGGCGGGACCGGCAACGACGTGCTGTCCGGCGACGCCGGCAACGACTGGCTCGACGGGCAGCAGGGCGCCGACCGGCTCTCCGGCGGCGCCGGCAACGACGACCTCAGCGGCGACGACGCCCGGCTGGGCGCGGTCGCGGCCGACGTGCTGCTCGGCGGCGCGGGTTTCGACAAGGTCGCCTACGACACCTACCGCAAGCCGGTCACCGTCGACCTGGACGGCGCCACCGGTGACGACGGTCAGGCCGGCGAGCGGGACACGGTCGGCGCCGACGTCGAGGGCGTCTACGGCGGGGTCGCCGGTGACCGGCTCACCGGCAGCGGCGTGCACAACTTCCTGAACGGCATGGCGGGCGACGACATCATCCGCGGCGGCGCCGGCAACGACGAGATCGACGGCTCGGACGGCCGTGACTCGCTCCACGGCGACGCCGGCGACGACCTCCTGATCGGCTACGAGTTGTCCGGCCCGATCGCCGCCGACCGGATCGACGGCGGCGTGCACGGCACGGCGGGCGACTCCTGCCTCTACACCCAGGGCGACACCCTGGTCGAGTGCGAGATCCGGCAGGCCTACTCGTGACCCGCGGGTGGGCCGCCCCGCCCGGGGACGGCCCACCCATCGGTCAGGAGCAGAGCGCGTCGTCGACCGTGTCCAGCACGGCGTCCGCCGCCTGCTCGGTCTCCGGCATCATGGTCACCGCGACGGTCGCCGCCCGGCCGTCGCCGGTCACTCCGGTGCGGGTCTCGTAGCCGGGGATGTCCCCGCCGTGCCCCCACGCCACGCCACCGCAGCTGAGCGGGGAGCTGATCAGGCCGAGGCCGTACCGCGCGCCCGGCCACATGTCGGTGGCGACGGTCCGCCGCATCTCGGCGAGCTGCGCCGCCGGCAGCAGCTTCCCGTCGAGCAGCGCGCTGAAGAAGGCGTTCAGGTCGGACGGGGTGCCGATCATCTGACCGGCCGCCCAGCCCCAGGACGGGTCGAGATCGGTGATGTCCACCAGCTCACCGTCCTCCTGCCGCAGATAGCCCTGCGGGTGCCGGCCACGGATCCAGGTCTCCCCGTCGGCCGGGAAGTACGTGTGCCGCAACCCGGCCTTCCGGATCACCCGTCGGGTGATCTCCCCGGCCAGCGGCCGGCCGGTGACCTTCTCGACCAGCAGCCCGGCGACGATGTAGTTGGTGTTGCTGTACGCCCACGACGTGCCGGGCGCGAAGGTGTCGGGCTGGGCCAGCCCGATCTCCAGCAGCTCCCGTGGCTGGAAGTGCCGGTAGCGGATGGCGAGGTCGTTCAGCGGCATGTGCTCGGTGTAGTTGGCCAGCCCGCTGGTGTGCTGCAGAATCTGCCGCACGGTGACCTTCCGGCCGTGCAGCAGGCCCGGCAGGTACCTCTCCACCGGGTCGTCCAGCCGCACCCGGTGCTCCGCGACGAGCTGCAGGACGACCACCGCGACGAAGGTCTTGGTGTTGCTGCCGATCCGGACCTGGCCGTCGGCGGGCACCGGCCGTCCGGTGCCGATCCTCGCGACGCCGGCGGTCGGCTTGCGGACATGACCCCGCTCGTCGCGCACCACGGCCAGCGCGCCGGGGAACCCGTCGGCGACCAGCCGCGCCAGATCCCGCCGGACCGGGTCCGGGGCGGATGCCGCGGCGGCGGGCTGAGCGGCGAGGACGGTGGCGGCGAGGGCGGCCGCGACGAACTTCAGCATCGAGGGCTCCTTTCAACGGAACTGACCCCCTGAGCCTTCGCGATGCGCGGCGGCGATCCCATCCGGACAGCTGCCCGATTCGGGTAGGGCTAGCTGTACCGCCGGACGGGTCGCGGGCGCGTTCCGGGCGCCCCCGGGACGCGGCGTGATCAGATCCGGCCGGCGCCGGCGCCGGCTGTGACCAGCGCGGAGACCGCGGAGGCCGGCCCAGGTGACCGCGTGGGGCGCCCTGGTGCAGGTGCCGGTCCGGGTGATCACCGGCTGCTCGCCGCCGAAGTCGTTGCCGGAGATCACCGCGCCGCGCCGGAAACCCGGTTACGGGCCGGGCCGCATTTCCCTTCCGCTCCGCGGCCGGATTGCTGGGTACGTACCGGTGCGGTCCCGGCCGCCGCGATCCGTTGACCGCGCTGAATGTGATGCACAGCACAGCGGATCGGCCGGTCACTCGGCCCGGACGGCTGTTGCCCCGATCCGCCGGCCACGGAAGGCTTCCGGCTGGTGCTGTCGTCGAGCCCAGGAGGCGTCATGCCCGCCCGCATCCTCCGCCGTACGGCCGCGGTCGCCGCGTTCGTCTTCATCGGCGCCGCCCTGCTGGTCCTGAGTGGTCTGCTCCCCGTCGCCGTCAGCGACACGGTGTACCTGCTGCTGCCGGCCACCTGGCTGACCGCCTGCTGCGCCCTGGCCGGCCTGGCGCTGCGCCGCGCCGACCCGCCGGCGGCCACGGCCCGGCTCACAAGCGGCGGGCGGGCGCCGTGAGGATCGGGTAACTCTCGAAGCATGTGCGGGTGACAGCGCGGTAATGGCGGCTTCTTAGCGTGACCGATCGAGGACGACGCGTCGGACGGAAGGGATCTGCCTGTGGCCGCCGATGTCACCCAGGTGCGCACCGTATGCGGCTATTGCGGGGTCGGCTGCGGCATGGTGCTCGATGTCGCCCGGGAGCCCGACGGGCGCCGGCGGGTGCTCAAGGCCACCGGTGACCGCGACCATCCGGCCAACCGCGGCCGCCTCTGCACCAAGGGCGCGACCAGTGCCGACCTGCTGGGCGCCGGTGGCCGGTCGACGCACGCCATGATCCGCGCCGAGCGCGGCGCCGAGCCGCAGAAACAGAACCTGGACGAGGCCATCGCGGAGACCGCCCGCCGGCTGCGCGCGATCGTCGACGAGCACGGGCCGGACGCGTTCGCCATGTACGTTTCCGGCCAGCTCACCCTGGAGGCCCAGTACCTGGCGAACAAGCTGGTCAAGGGCTACATCGGCACCAACAACATCGAGTCGAACTCGCGGCTGTGCATGGCCAGCGCCGGTACCGGCTACAAGCTGTCGCTGGGCGCCGACGGCCCGCCCGGCTCGTACGACGACCTGGACCACGCCGACGTCTTCCTGGTGATCGGCGCGAACATGGCCGACTGCCACCCGATCCTGTTCCTGCGGATGATGGAGCGGGTCAAGGCGGGCGCGAAGCTGATCGTGGTGGACCCGCGGCGCAACACCACCGCGGGGAAGGCCGACCTGTTCCTGCAGATCCGTCCCGGCACCGACCTGGCGCTGCTCAACGGGCTGCTGCACCTGGTGGAGAAGGACGAGCGGTTCATCGCGGCGTACACCGAGGGCTGGGAGTCGATGCCGCCGCTGCTCGCCGACTACCCGCCGGAGCGGGTCGCCGAGCTGACCGGGCTGGCGGCCGGGGACATCCGTACCGCCGCGGAGTGGATCAGCGGCGCGGACAACTGGGTGACCCTGTGGACGATGGGGCTGAACCAGAGCACCCACGGCACCTGGAACACCAACGCGATCTGCAATCTGCATCTGGCGACCGGCGCGATCTGCCGTACCGGGAGCGGCCCGTTCTCGCTGACCGGGCAGCCGAACGCGATGGGCGGCCGGGAGATGGGCTACATGGGCCCGGGACTGCCCGGCCAGCGCTCGGTGCTGGTCCCGGCCGACCGGGAGTTCACCGAGCGGATCTGGGATCTGCCCGGCGGCACCCTGCGCGCCGAGGTCGGCAAGGGCACCGTCGAGATGTTCGAGCAGATGGCGGCGGGCCGGATCAAGGCGTGCTGGATCGTCTGCACGAACCCGGTCGCCTCGGTGGGCAACCGGAAGACGGTGATCGCGGGCCTGGAGGCCGCCGAGCTGGTGATCACCCAGGACGCGTTCGCCGAGACCGAGACCAACGCGTACGCCGACATCGCGCTCCCGGCCGCCATGTGGTCGGAGACCGACGGCATCATGATCAACTCGGAGCGGAACCTGACCCTGGTGCACCCGGTGGTGGACGCGCCCGGCGACGCGCTGCCGGACTGGCTGCTGATCGCCCGGATCGCCGCCGCGATGGGCTACGGGGACGCCTTCTCGTACGCCAGCGCGGCCGAGATCCTCGACGAGATCAAGCTGTTCGCGAACCCGCAGACCGGCTACGACCTGCGCGGAGTGTCGTACCCGAGGCTGGCCGCCGGCCCGGTGCAGTGGCCCGCCGCGCCGGACGGGCCGGACCGCAACCCGATCCGCTACCGCACCGCGGACGGCGGCCTGCGGTTCGCCACCGCGAGCGGGAAGGCGGTCTTCCACCCCCGCCCGCACCTGGACCCCGCCGAGCTGCCCGACGACGACTACCCGTACGTGCTGAACACCGGCCGGGTGCAGCACCAGTGGCACACGCTGACCAAGACCGGCAAGGTGGCCAAGCTCAACAAGCTCGACCCGGGCCCGTTCGTGGAGATCCACCCGGCGGACGCGGCCGCTCTCGGGATCGCCGGGGGCGACCAGGTGGAGATCGCGTCGCGGCGCGGGCGGGCGGTGCTGCCCGCGGTGCTCACCGACCGGGTGCGGCCGGGCGCGTGTTTCGCCCCGTTCCACTGGAACGACCTCTTCGGCGAGTACGTCAGCGTCAACGCCGTGACCAGCGACGCGGTGGACCCGCTCAGCTTCCAGCCGGAGCTGAAGGTGTGCGCGGTGGCGCTGTCCAGAGTGGCCGCGCCGGCGCCCGCCCCGCCCCTGTCCCCGGACGGGACCGTCCACCAGTTGCTCGGCCTGGACCCGCAACCGCCCGCGCTGACCGGTGGGCAGCGGCGCTACCTGGCCGGGTTCCTGGCGGGGCTGCCCCCGGCCCGGACGGGCGCACCCACCCTGCCGGCCGGCGCGCCGTTCGACCCGGACACCGCCATGTGGGTGAACGGACTGCTCGCTGGAATCTTCGCCACCGGCCCGGAGCCGGTCGCCGGGCTGGAGAAGGCCACCGCGTCGGGGCCGCCCCTGCAGATCCTCTGGGCCTCGCAGACCGGCACCGCCGAGGAGTTCGCGCGCGGCCTCGGCGAGCGGCTGGCGGCCACCGGGCGGCAGATCTCGGTACGCGCGATGGACGGCGCCGCCGCGGACCTGCTCGACCCGGGCGCCGACCTGCTGATCGTGACCAGCACGTTCGGTGACGGCGACGCGCCCGACAACGGGAGCGCGTTCTGGCAGTCGCTGGCCGGCGACGGCGCGCCCCGGTTGGACGGCCGGCGGTTCGCGGTGCTGGCCTTCGGCGATTCCCGCTACGACGACTTCTGCGGACACGGCCGGCGCCTCGACGAGCGCCTCGCCGAACTGGGCGGGATCCGGCTCGCGCCGCGCGCCGACTGCGAGCCGGACTACGAGGACACCGCCGCGCGCTGGCTGGAGGCGGTGGTCTCGGCGCTGACCGCGAAACCCGTCCCGACCCCCACCCGGGCCGACCCGATGACCGCCACCCTGGTCGGCAACCGCCTGCTCAGCCTGCCCGGCTCGGCCAAGGAGGTGCGCCGGTTCACCTTCGACACCGGCGGCCGGCTGGAGTACCAGGCCGGGGACGCGCTCGGCGTCT
Source organism: Actinoplanes teichomyceticus ATCC 31121 (assembly GCF_003711105.1). NCBI lineage: Bacteria > Bacillati > Actinomycetota > Actinomycetes > Micromonosporales > Micromonosporaceae > Actinoplanes > Actinoplanes teichomyceticus. The sequence goes on along the minus strand of NZ_CP023865.1, from coordinate 8,082,974 downwards.
GGCCGGTCAACAGCCCGGAGCTGGTCGAGGAGTGGCTGAGCGTCACCGGCCTCGCCCCGGACACCGCGGTGGAGCTGGATCGGGTCGGCATGATCGGGCTGGCCGAGGCGCTGTCCCGGCACCTGGACATCACGAAGATCACCACCGACCTGCTCCGGTTCGCCGCCGAGCGCGGCGGGGACGGCCAGCTCAAGACCCTGTTGCGCCCGGACAACAAGGGCGAGCTGGCCAAGTGGACCTGGGGGCGGCAGGCCGTCGACCTGATCGCCGAGCACGGCGTACGCGCCTCCGCGCAGGAGTGGGCCGGGGTGCTGAAGCGGTTGCAGCCCCGGCTCTACTCGATCAGCTCGACGCCGCTGGTCGATCCGGACCGGGTCAGCCTGACCGTGTCGGTGGTCCGCTTCGACAGCCTGCGCGGCCGGCCACGCCGGGGCGTCTGCTCCACGCACCTGGCCGACGCCGGCCCGGACCTTCAGGTGCCGCTGTTCGTGCAGAAGACCCCGCACTTCCGCCCGCCGGCCGACCCCGCCACCCCGATGATCATGGTGGGGCCGGGCACCGGGGTGGCGCCGTTCCTCGGCTTCCTGCAGGAGCGGCAGGCCACCGGGGCGAGCGGGGCGAACTGGCTGTTCTTCGGCGAGCAGCGCCGGGCCACCGACTTCTACTACCGCGAGGAGTTGGCGGCGCTCTCCGCGGCCGGCACGCTCAACCGGCTGGACCTGGCCTTCTCCCGGGACCAGCGGACCAAGGTGTACGTGCAGGACCGGATGCGCGAGCAGGGCGCGCAGGTGTGGGCGTGGCTGCAGGACGGCGCACACCTCTACGTGTGCGGCGACGCCAGCCGGATGGCCAAGGACGTGGACCGGGCGCTGCACGAGATCGCGGTCAACCACGGGCGGCTCGCCCCGGAGGCCGCGACCGCGTACCTCAAGCAGCTGGCCGCCGACAAGCGCTACGTCCGCGACGTGTACTGACCCGGCCGCGGTCCGCGCCGTGGGCAGGCGCCCGGCCGAGGTGCGTCCGCGACGGGCGCTGCCCCGGGTCACGCCCGGCCGGGCACCGCCGGCACGGCGTGGCCGGCGTGCGGCGCCTCGGCTCCGGGCGTCGCTCCCGGTTACGGCACGAATTGACCCTTGTCTCCGAGATGGCTTAAGTCCTACGCTGCCAGCAGCAGGAAAGCGCTTTCCTTAAGCACCGGAGGTAACCGCACATGGCAGCGCGCAGATCGATCGGCATCGTGCTCAACGGCGTGACCGGCCGGATGGGGTACCGGCAGCACCTGGTCCGCTCCCTGCTGGCCATCCGGGAACAGGGTGGCGTCGCCCTGCCCGGCGGCGAGCACATCTGGCCGGAGCCGATCCTGCTCGGCCGCGACCCGGACAAGCTCGCCGGGATCGCCGCGCGGCACGGCCTGAGCGAGTGGACCACCGACCTGGACGCCGCGCTGGCCCGGCCGGATGTGGAGATCTACTTCGACGCGCAGGTCACCCAGCAGCGGGAGAAGGCGATTCGCCAGGCCATCGCGGCCGGCAAGCACGTCTACACCGAGAAGCCGCTCGCCGAGAGCTCCGCGGCGGCCGAGGAGCTGGCCGAGCTGGCGCGGCTGGCCGGCATCCGCAACGGCGTGGTGCAGGACAAGCTGTTCCTGCCCGGGCTGCGGAAACTGAAGCGGTTGATCGACGGCGGCTTCTTCGGCCGCATCCTGTCGGTGCGCGGCGAGTTCGGTTACTGGGTCTTCGAGGGCGACTGGCAGCCCGCACAGCGTCCGAGCTGGAACTACCGGCTGGCCGACGGCGGCGGCATCGTGATGGACATGTTCCCGCACTGGAACTACGTGCTGGAGGAGCTGTTCGGCGCGGTCCGCAGCGTGCAGGCCACCACCGCCACGCACATCCCGCGCCGGGTGGACGAGCGCGGCGAGCAGTACGCCGCGGACGCCGACGACGCGGCGTACGCGATCTTCGAGCTGGACGGCGGCGTGATCGCCCAGATCAACTCCTCCTGGGCGGTCCGGGTCAACCGCGACGAGCTGGTCGAGTTCCAGGTCGACGGCACGCACGGCAGCGCCGTGGCCGGGCTGCGCGGCTGCCGGATCCAGCACCGGGCCACCACCCCCAAGCCGGTGTGGAACCCGGACCTGCCGCTCACCGGCGCCTCGTTCCGCGACCAGTGGTGCGAGGTCCCGGACAACGACGAGTTCGACAACGGCTTCAAGGCGCAGTGGGAGGCGTTCCTGCGGCACGTAGTGGGCGGGGAGGCGTTCCACTGGGACTTCGCCTCCGGCGCGCGCGGGGTGCGGCTGGCCGAGGCCGGTCTGCGGTCCGCCCGCGAGGGACGCCGCATCGAGCTGGGGGGCGCCTGAGATGGCCGTGGTGAACCTGCCGACCGGGCCGCTGACCCTGTCCGGAGGTACCGCCTGGAACCGGCCCACCGGTCCGCCGGCCACCCGGATCGCGTACGCCGCGGCCCATGTCGTCGCGGACCCGCACGCCGAGAACGCGCCCGGCGCGCCGGCCGCCCTGGACTGGGAGGCCACCCTGGCCTTCCGCCGCCACCTGTGGTCGCACGGCCTGGGTGTCGCCGAGGCGATGGACACCGCGCAGCGCGGGATGGGCCTGGACTACGCGGCGACCCGGGAGCTCGTGCGGCGCAGCGCGGCCGAGGCCGCCGCCTGCGGCGGGCGGATCGTGGCGGGGGTCGCGACCGACCAGTTGCCGCCGGGCCCGGCCACCCTCGGCCAACTGCGTGCGGCGTACGAGGAACAGCTCGCCGACGTGCTCGACGCCGGCGCCGTGCCGGTCCTGATGTGCAGCCGCCATCTGGCCGCCACCGCCCGGGACGCCGACGACTACCTGCACCTCTATCGCGGCCTGCTGCAGGCGTCCAGCCGGCCGGTCGTCCTGCACTGGCTGGGCACCGCGTTCGACCCGGCGCTGGAGGGCTACTGGGGCTCGCCCGACGTGGACAAGGCCACCGAGACCGTGCTGGAGCTGATCGACACCGATCCGGCCAAGGTCGACGGCATCAAGATCTCGCTGCTCGACGCGGACCACGAGATCCGGCTACGCCGCCGTCTGCCCGCCGGGGTGCGCCTCTACACCGGCGACGACTTCAACTACCCGCGGCTGATCCGCGGCGACGAGCAGGGCCACTCGGACGCGCTGCTCGGCATCTTCGCGGCGATCGCCCCGGCCGCCGCGGCCGCCTTCGCCGCCCTGGACCGCGGCGACCTCGACGAGTACGACCGGATCTTCGCGCCCACCGTTCCGCTCTCCCGGCACATCTTCGGCAGGCCGACGTTCTACTACAAGACCGGCATCGTCTTCCTCGCCTGGCTGGCCGGTCACCAGCGGCACTTCACCATGGTCGGCGGCCTGCAGTCGGGCCGCTCGGTGCCGCACCTGGCCCGGCTGATCGAGCTCGCCGACGCCGCCGGCCTGCTGCCCGACCCCGACCTGGCGGCGCACCGGGCCAACCGATTCTTCGAGGTGACCGTGGGATGAGCCGCTTCTCCTTCAACCAGGTCACGGCGAAGCCGTGGGGCCTGCCGGACCTGGTCGCCGGCTGTGTCGAGGCCGGGGTCGACCAGGTCGCGCTGTGGCGCGAGCCGGTCGCCGAGTACGGCCTGGACCGCTCCGCCGCCCTGGTCCGCGACGCCGGCCTGTCGGTGACCACGCTCTGCCGCAGCGGGTTCTTCCAGGCCCCGGACTGGTTCGACGACAACCGCCGGGCCATCGACGAGGCGGCCACGCTCGGCACGTCCGTGCTGGTCCTGGTCTCCGGTGGCCTCCCGGCGGGGTCGAAGGATCTGGCCGGCGCGCGCCGGCACGTCGCCGACGCGGTCGCCGCGCTGGTGCCGCACGCGGCCGCCGCCGGGGTGACCCTGGCGATCGAGCCGCTGCACCCGATGTACGCCGCCGACCGCTGCGTGATCAGCACCTGGGACCAGGCCATGACGATCGCCGAGCAGCATCCGGTGGGCCGGGTCGGGGTCACCGTCGACACGTACCACCTGTGGTGGGACGACACCGTGCTGGACAAGATCGCGCGGGCCGGCGAGCGGATCGCGATCTACCAGCTGGCCGACTGGATCACCCCGCTGCCGGCCGGCGTGCTCACCGGCCGCGGCCTGCCCGGCGACGGCTGCGTCGACATGTCCGCCTTCCATCGGGCGGTGGACAAGGCGGGCTACACCGGCCCGATCGAGGTCGAGGTGATGAACGAGGAGCTCTGGCAGCGCCCCGGCCGCGACGTGCTGGCCGCCACGCTCGCCGCGTACCGCGGCGTCGTCTGAGACCCCGGGGCCGGCCGCGGTCAACGGCGTCCCGGTCCGGCCCCGGCCGTAGGTGACGTGGGTCACTCCAGGTGGAGAACCGTCGGCGCCGTGCCGTCGTCTTGCTGGTTGTGAGACGAAGCCTGGACTCGGCCGACGAGGCGGAGCTGGTGCGCCGCACGGCCACCGGCGACCGCCACGCGTTCGACGAGCTGTACCGGCGGACGGCGCCCTGGCTCGCGGTCCGGCTGCGCCGCCGGTGCGCCGACGAGGACGTGGTCGCCGACGTGATGCAGGAGACCTATCTCGCCGTCTGGCGGGCGGCGGGCGGTTTCGCCGGGTCGGCCGCCTCCGGCAGCGCGGTCGGCTGGCTGTGGACGATCGCCGCGAACCGGCTGGTCGACGCGTTCCGCCGGCGGGCCCGGCAGCAGGAGCTGCCGGCCGTGCGCGCCGAGACCACCACCCCGGCGGCCGAGGACGAGGTGATGGCCGGCCGGGTCGGTCAGGACCTGGAGCAGGCGCTGCTCGCGCTGCCCGCCGACGTCCGCCAGGTGCTGCGCGCCATGGTCCTCGACGGGCTCTCGGTCCGGGAGACGTCGCTGCTGCTCGGCGTGCCCGAGGGCACGGTGAAGACCCGCGCGCGGCGGGCCCGGATCGCTCTTCGGGAGGCGCTGTCATGACCGGACACCCGAACCCCGCGGTGATCTCCCGGTACGCCGGTGGCGACCCGGACCTGGACGAGGCCACGGTGTGGTCCGTCGAGGTGCATCTCGAGGAGTGCCCCGACTGCCGGGCCCGGCTCACCGGCAGCGCGCCGGTCGACGTGCTGAGCCTGCTCGACCGCGTGACCGCCGGCGTGGACCAGCAGATCGCGGCCGGACCGGCTCCGATGCCCCGCCGCCGGCGGTGGTCGGCGGCCCGGCACCGCTGGCTGGTCTGGCAGCTGGTGCCGTGGCTGTGCATGACGGCGGCCGTGCTGGGCTGCGCGGTGCTGCTGCAGGCGGTCCAGCCGAGCCTGCCGTCGCTGGTGCTGCTGCTGGCCCCGGTGGCGCCGCTGCCCGGGGTGGCGGTCGCGTGGAGCCGGGGCAGCGATCCGGCCTGGGAGCTGATCGCCGGCACCCCGGCGGCCGGCCTCCCGCTGTTGCTGCGCCGGACCGCCACCGTGCTGGCCGTGATCGTGCCGGCGCTCGGGCTGGCCAGCACCCGTACCGGGGTCTCGCTGGCCCTGGCCCTGCTGCCGTGCCTGGCGTTCACCACCGCGGCGATCGCGCTCGGCGCGGTCGTCGGCGTGCGCCGCGCCGCGGTCGGGCTGGCCGCCGGATGGGGCCTGGTGGTGGCGCTCCCGGCGCTGCTCACCACCCGTCTCCCGGTGGTGCTGGAGCCGGCCGGCATCGCCTTCTGGGCCCTGGTCACCGTCGTGTCCGCCGCTTTCGCCCTCGCCCGGTCCGCCGGCCTGCGCCGGCTGTCCAGCCACAACTGACCCGCCCGTCCCGGTTCCGGCGCGCCCGCGCGCCGCTGAGCCGTGCCCGAGACTTCCCGTGCAGAGGAGATCGATCATGCGCCTGGTGAGCGCGGCCGAGACCGCACCCACCACCCATCCCTGGGTGGTCCACGCCGACGGGCTGCGCGTCCGCGCCGGCCGCCACCTGGCCGTCGACGGCCTCGACCTGAGGCTGGGCACCGGTGTCCACGGCCTGCTCGGCCCGAACGGCGCCGGCAAGACCACGCTGATGCGCGCGCTGGCGACCGTCCTGCAGCCGGCCGGCGGCCGGCTCGCCCTGCTCGGCGAGCCGGTGGACGGCCGTGCCGACCTCAGGCCGGTCCGCCGCGCGCTCGGCTACCTGCCGCAGCAGTTCGGGTTCTACCCACGCTTCACGGTGCGCGAGTTCGTCGAGTACATGGCGTGGCTCAAGGAGATGCCGAAGCCGGCGGTCCCCGGCGCGGTGCAGCGGGCGATCGAGCGGGTCGGCCTCGCCGCCAAGGCCGACGCGCGGATGAAGACGCTGTCCGGCGGCATGCTGCGCCGGGCCGGCATCGCGCAGGCGATCGTCAACGACCCCGCGGTGCTGCTGCTCGACGAGCCGACCGTCGGCCTCGACCCGGAGCAGCGGCTCGATTTCCGCGAGCTGCTGCGCGACCTGGGCGTGGACAGCTGTGTCCTGGTCTCCACGCACCTGGTCGAGGACGTGGTGGCCGCCTGCACCGACGTGGTGCTGATCAACGAGGGCACACTCGTGTTCCAGGGCACCCCGGACGACCTGATCGCGCAGGGCGGCGACGGCGACGCCGGGGACAGCCCGGCCGAGCGCGGCTACTCGGCCCTGCTGCGCCGGCACCGGACGGGGGCGGCCCGATGAGCCACGTTCTGCGTATCGAGCTGCGCCGGTCGGCGGCCCCCGGGACGGCCCTGATCGTGCTGGTGACCGGGGCCGCGTTGCTGTACTTCGCGAGCGGGTCGGCGAGCGGGTCCGAGTGGGCGGCCGGCTGGATGCAGCTGGCCATGACCCAGCGGCTGTATCTGGTGCTGCTGTGGCCGCTGGCCCTGGCCGCCGGCGCCTGGCAGGGCCGCCGGGAGGCGCAGTCCAACGTGGGCGAGCTGTTCGCCAGCACGCCCCGGCCCCGCGCCCGGCGGATCGTGCCGACCCTCGGCGCGATGGCGCTCGCCGTGATCGCCGGGTACCTGCTGATGAGCGTGGCGGGCGGGGTGGCGATCATCGGCACCGCCGGCTACCTGCCGGCGCGGATCCTGGCCGTCGTCGCGGTCGGCGCGCTGGCGCTGCTCGCCGCGGTCTGGCTCGGCCTGGCGGCCGGTCGGCTGGTGCCGCACCTGATGACCGCGCCGGCCCTGGCCGTGGCGGGTCTCGGTCTGCTGCTGGGCATCCCGTGGGCCACCCGCCCCCGGGGGTGGCTGGCGCTGGTCTTCTCGCCGATCTACGAGATGAACATGCCGCACGACTACGCCACCGTGCCGTGGCGGGTCAGCGGCTCCCAGGCGATCTGGCTGGCCGGGCTCGCGGTGGCCGCGGTGCTGCTGTTCGCCTCCGGTGGCTGGCGGAGCCGGGTGGCGGCGCTGCTGCCGGTCGGACTGGGCGCCGCGCTGTCGATCGCGGTCATGCCGCACCAGAACCGGCTCGTCATCGACTCGGTGGACCCGGTCGCGAAGGCGCTGGTCTGCGCCGACGACGAGCCGCGGATCTGCGTCAGCCGGGTGCACGCCGGCCTGCTGCCCGAGCTGGTCGGGCCGGCCCGGGAGGCGCTGACCGTGCTGGCGAGGCTGCCCGGCGCGCCGAGCCGGGTGCACGAGGACAACACCACGTACCTGCCGTTCGCGCCGGCGCCCCGTCCCGCCGACACCGTGCTGCTGCCGGTCGAGGTGGGCGCCGGCGGGCACCTGGCCGAGCGGTCGGCGGTGCTGCCGGAGACGGTGACCGCGGCGTTCGTCGGCGCGCCCGGCTGCGACGGCGGACCCGACCGGGCGCAGGCGCGCGCGGCCGCGTACTGGCTGCTCGGCCGGGAGCCGGCGCGGGGCTCGCGGTACGAGGACCCGGAGGCCGTCGACGCGGCCAAGGCGCTCTGGGCGCGGCTGCGTGCCCTGCCCGCCGACCGCGCGGCGGCGCAGGTGGCCGCCGTCCGCAAGGCCGCGCTGGAGTGTGCGCCGTGAGGGGGCTGACGCTGTACCTGCGCTCGCGGCGGGCCCCGCTGGCGCTCGGCGTGACGGCCGGCATCGCGGTGCTGATGTGGTTGCTGGCGGCGGCGAACACCCGGCAGCGCGACGTCGCCCCGGAGATGGTCGTGCTCAGCGTCCTGCTGATGGTCGCCGCGCTGACCACCACGCTGGTCAGCCCGGACTACGCGCTGGACCGGACGGCCGCCCTGAGGTGGCCGCCCCGGCGGGCCGCGCACCTGGTGGCCGTCCTGCTGATCGTGGTCGGCGTGCTCGCGGTCACGCTGGCCACCCCGGCCCGTTTCGGTCCCGTGTCGCTGGTCGCGCGGGACGCGGTCGGGCTGCTCGGGCTGACCGCGCTGGGCGCCAGCCTGACCACCCCGTCCCGGTCCTGGTTCCTGCCGCTCGGCTGGACGCTGGCCGCCGTCCTGTTCTCCAGCCCGGAGACCGTCCTCGGGCGCACCCTGACCTGGCAGTCGCAGGCGCCGGGGGACACCGCGGCCCTGGTCACGGCCCTGGTGCTGGCCTTCGGCGGGTTCGCCGTCCACATCCTGGCCGGACCGCCGCGGAAGGCGGCCGTCGAGCCCGGCGCCTAGACCGGCCGGCCGTGCGATAGGAATCAGGGGTGACCTCCTATGCAGCCGCCCCGGCCCGATACGACGCCATGGAGTACCGCCGCTGTGGGCGTAGTGGCCTGAAACTGCCCGTGATCTCGCTGGGGTTGTGGCACAACTTCGGCGACGACAAGCCGATCGAGACCCAGCGTGCCGTGTTGCGCCGCGCGTTCGACCTCGGTGTCACCCACTTCGACCTGGCCAACAACTACGGCCCGCCGTACGGCTCGGCCGAGCGCAACTTCGGCCGCCTGCTGGCCGAGGACTTCGCCTCGTACCGGGACGAGCTGGTCATCTCCACCAAGGCCGGCTACGACATGTGGCCCGGCCCGTACGGCGACCACGGCTCCCGCAAGTACCTGACCGCGTCCCTGGACCAGTCGCTGCGCCGGATGGGCCTGGACTACGTGGACATCTTCTACTCACACCGGTTCGACCCCGAGACGCCGCTCGAGGAGACCATGGGCGCGTTGGACGCCGCTGTGCGGGCGGGCAAGGCGCTGTACGCCGGCATCTCGTCGTACTCGCCGGCGAAGACCGCCGAGGCCGCCGCGATCCTGCGCGACCTGGGCACCCCGCTGCTGATCCACCAGCCGTCCTACTCGATGCTCAACCGCTGGATCGAGGACGAGCTGCTCGGCGTGCTGGAGCGGGAGGGCGCCGGCTGCATCGGGTTCTCCCCGCTGGCCCAGGGCATGCTCACCGACCGGTACCTGCAGGGCATCCCGCGCGGCTCGCGGGCCGGCGAGCAGAAGTCGCTCACCCCGGACTGGCTGACGCAGGAGAACCTCGGCAAGGTGCGGGCGCTGAACGCGATCGCCGAGCGGCGCGGGCAGAGCCTGGCCCAGATGGCGATCGCCTGGGCGGTGCGGGATCCGCGGATGACCTCGGTGGTGCTCGGCGCGAGCAGCGTGGCGCAGCTGGAGAACAATCTGGCGGCGCTGGAGAACACCGCGTTCACCGCCGAGGAGCTGGCCGAGATCGACAGGTACGCGACCGAGTCCGGGATCAACCTCTGGGCCGGGTCGAGCGCGTACTGAGCCGGCCGTGCGCGGGGCGGCCGAGGGCCGGGCGAGCGCGGTCCTCGCGCGCCGGGGGCCGCTGCGCCAGCTCCCGGCCGCCCGCCGGCGCCGTGCCGGGTTCCATCCCGCGGTGCCGTGCCGGGGTTCCCGCCCGGCGCTGGGCCGGGTCTCCCGCCCGCCCGCGCGCGGTGCCGCGACGGTCCGTACGGTTCGACCATGACCGAGAAACTCACCGTCAGCGTCCTCGGCACCGGGATCATGGGTGCCGCGATGGCCCGCAACCTGGCCCGGGCCGGCCACACCGTGCGGGTCTGGAACCGCAGCCGCGACAAGGCCGAGCCGCTGGCCGCGGACGGCGCCCAGGTCACCGGCACCCCGGCCGAGGCGGTGACCGGCGCCGACGTGATCCTGACCATGCTCTACGACGGCGACACGGTGAAGTCGGTGATCGCCGAGGCCGCGCCGGCGCTGCGCCCGGGCGCCATGTGGGTGCAGTCCACGACGGTCAGCCTGGAGGCGATCAGCGAGCTGGCCGGTTTCGCCGCCGAGCACGGCCTGATCCTGTTCGACGCGCCGGTGCTGGGCACCCGGCAGCCGGCCGAGGCCGGTCAGCTGACCGTGCTGGCCGCCGGCCCGGCCGGGCACCGGGACGCGGTCGCGCCGGTGCTGGACGCGGTCGGCGCACGCACCGTGTGGACCGGCGAGGACGCTGCGACCGGTGCCTCCACCCGGCTCAAGCTGGTCGCCAACAGCTGGGTCCTGGCCGCCACGCACGGCGCCGCGGAGGCGCTCGCGCTGGCCAAGGGCCTGGGCGTGGACCCGGCCGGGTTCTTCGACCTGGTCCGGGGCGGCCCGCTCGACATGGGCTACCTGCACGCCAAAGGTTCCGCGATCCTGGAGGACCGGCTCACGCCGGCGAGCTTCGCGGTGGTCACCGCGGAGAAGGACGCGCGGTTGATCGTCGCGGCCGGCGCGGCCCACGGGGTACGCCTGGACGTCGCGGCCGCCGGCGCGGAACGCTTCCGCCGCGCCGCCGAGCGGGGCCACGGCGACGAGGACATGGCCGCGTCGTACTACGCCAGCTTCGAGGAGTAGCCGGCACGCAGCCGCCGCGGCCGGATCCCGGCGTGCCCGGTGGTGCGATCCCGGCCACAGCGACGCCGGACCGTGATCTTCGGGGCCTACGGTTCCCGGCAACGCTGGACGGGAGGCCGCACATGGTGACTGAGGTGTTCGGAGCGGGGGTGCCGGGCCGCCGGACCGGCGTGCTCGCGGACGTGTGGGGCCGTTCGGCCGTACGCGACGTGCTGCTGACCGTCGGCGCCGCGGGCGCCGTCGGGGTGGCCGCGCAGATCGTCATCCCGGTCCCCGGCTCGCCGGTGCCGATCACCGGGCAGACCTTCGCGGTGCTGCTGGCCGGGGCGGTGCTCGGCCCGGGCCGCGGCGCGGCCGGAATGCTGCTGTACGCGCTGGCCGGCGTCCTGGGCGTCCCGTGGTTCGCCGGCGGCACGGCCGGCTGGCCCGCCGCCACCGGCGGTTACCTGGTCGGCTTCGTCGTCGCCGCGGCGCTGGTCGGCCAGCTCGCCGCGCTCGGCGCGGACCGCCGCCCCGCCTACACGGCCGGTCTCATGGTGATCGGCAACCTGCTGATCTACCTGGTCGGCGTGCCGTGGCTGGCGCTGGCGACGACCATGGACCTGCCCACGGCGGCGCTCAAGGGCCTGGTTCCCTATCTGGCCGGCGACCTGCTGAAGGTCGTGCTGGCGACGGCCCTGCTGCCGGGCGCGTGGATGCTGCTGAACCGCCGCCGCGCTGGTTGATCAGCTCCCCAGCGGGTACCCGCTCACCTGCGAAAACTCGCTTTCCGCAGGGAGGGAAGGGACATGCGACTCACTATGCTGCGCCCGCTGTACGAACGCCCCGGGCCGTGGGCTTCGGTGTACATCGACACATCACGGCATACCGAGGACGCCGCCAAGGCGGTCGAGCTCCGCTGGCGTAAGGCGCGGGAGACGCTGGCCGAGGCCGGTTGCGACCCGCTGACGGTGCGCGCGTTGCAGGACGCGATCCTGGACCACCCGGCGCGACCGGGCCGGCACGGGGTCGCGCTGTTCGCCACCGCGGGCGAGCTGCTCATGCGGCAGCCGCTGAACGCGCCCCCGCGGACCGACATCGCCGTGTTCGAGCCCCTGCCGCACGTGATGCCGATGGTCGGGCAGCTCGGCGAGGTGATCCGCTACCTGCGCGTGGTGGTCGACCACGCGGGCGGCGCCATCGACTCGGCGGCCACCGGGCAGCTGGTCCGGCACCGCGACATCCAGGGCGGCGAGGATTTCGCGATCCACCGCTACCAGGGCGGCGGCTGGTCGCAGCTGAGGTTCCAGCACAACAGCGAGCTGACCTGGCGGCGCAACGCCGGCGACGTGGCGGACGCGGTCACCGAGCTGGCCGACCGGACCGGCCCGGAGACCATCGTGGTGGCCGGCGATCCGAAATCGCGGCCGATGCTGCTCGCCCAGCTGCCGGACCGGTGGCGGGACCGGGTGGTGGAGACCGACGTCGGCGCCCGGGCGCACGAGGCCCTGGACGACGTCACCATCCAGGCCGTCGCGGAACGCGCCGAGGCGCACCGGCGGGAGGTGCTCGACCGGTTCCGGTCGCAGCTGGCGCACGGCGGCGCGGCCGGCAACGGCCTGTCCGAAGTGGTCACCTACCTGTCGCGGGGGCAGGTGGACACGCTGCTGATGATCGACGACCCGTCCTCCACCGAGCGGCTGTGGATCGGGCCGGAGCCGCACGAGCTGAGCGACGACCCGGAGCTGCTGCGCGAGTCCGGGATCAACCACCCGCCGCTGGTCCGGGCGGACGCCGCGATGCTGCGGGCGCTGGTCGGGACGGACGCGTCCATCGTGCTGTGCGACCCGGACGAGCACGACCTGCAGGGCGGCGTGGCGGCGCTGCTGCGGTACGCGGACGCGCGCCGCTGACGCGTCACCCACAGGCTGTGCGCACAGCCTGTGGATAAGTCGAACGGGTGTGCGAAAGGCGACACGCGATGGCAGGATGATCGCGTGTCGCCTACCGAGCTGCGCCCCGCGTACCCGATCCGGACCGAACGCCTGCTGCTGCGCCCGCTGACCGAGGCCGATACCGAGGCGCTGCTGGCCTACCGCAGCCGCCCGGACGTCTGCCGGTACGTCCCGTTCGAGCCGATGACCCCCGAGGTGATCGCCGATCGGCTGGCGACGTACTGGGCCGCGACCGTCCTCACCGACGAGGGCCAGTCACTGACGCTGGGCATCGAGGTGGCCGAAACCGGTCGGCTGGTCGGCGATGTCATCCTGTTCTGGCACAGCCGCAAACACCGCGGCGGCGAGATCGGCTACGTGGTGAACCCCGAGTTCTCCGGCCACGGGTACGCGACCGAGGCGGCCCGGGCCATGCTCCGGCTCGGCTTCGAGGATCTCGGCCTGCACCGCATCATCGGGCGGATCGACGAGCGCAACGAGTCGTCCGCCCGGGTGCTGCGCCGGCTGGGTATGCGGCAGGAGGCCCGGCTCGTGCACAACGAGCTGTTCAAGGGCGAGTGGTCCACCGAGGTCGACTTCGCCATGCTCGCCGACGAGTGGAACTTCAGATATCGAGAGTCGTCTCGATCCGCTTGAGCTGGTGCCGGGCCAGCGCCAGGTTGGCCCGGTCCTTGTTCAGCGCCAGGTAGAGGAACAGCCCCTGCCCGGAGCGCCCGGTCAGCGGCCGGATCAGGTGGTACTGCGAGTCCAACGTGATCAGTACGTCCTCGATGTTCTCGCGCAGGCCGAGCATCTCCATGGTGCGCAGCTTCGCGCGGATCACCTCGGTGTTGGCGGCCGCCGCGACGCTCAGGTCGAAGTTGCGGTCGCCCCCGGCGACGCCGAGGGCCATTCCACTGCTGCGATCGACGAGCGCGGCGCCGATCGCGCCGTCGATCTGCATCGCGTCCTTCAGGGCTACGTCCATGTCCGGCATCTCGGGTCCTTCCGTGTCCTCGCTCCGGCGGACATCGCGTTCCGGCGGCTTGCACGCCGCGGCCGGCATCACGCTCGGGTCCCATCGAGAGTCACCGACCCCGGCCGACCCCTGTCGCACAGAGTGTCCGGCCCGGACGGACCCGGCCCGGTGAGGATGAGACTGCGGACGAGTGAGTTGAGGTTTTCTGCAACTCCGAAAATGCACAAGGCCTCAGGAGAGGCGTGACCGGGCGCGTTGGCCGGTGTGAACGAGTGGAGGGGGCCCGCCGTGTCCGTGCCGCTGTATCAGGCGAAGGCCGAGATGTTCCGGACCCTCGGCCACCCGGTCCGGATCCGGGTTCTGGAACTGTTGCAGGATGGCCCGAAACCGGTTCGCGATCTGCTCGCCGAGATCGACGTGGAGGCCTCGAACCTGTCGCAGCAGCTGGCGGTGCTGCGCCGGGCCGGCATCGTGACCTCGTTCCGCGACGGCGCCCTGGTGATGTACGCGTTGAGCACCACCGACGTCGCCGACCTGCTGGCCGCCGGCCGCCGGATCCTGGGTGCCGTGCTCACCGACCGCGACGGCCTGCTCGTCCAGCTGCGCGCCCAGAAGCGGTGACCGGCGTCGGCGGACGCGGACGGGGCGCTGCCGAGCGGCAGCGCCCCGTCCCCGACCCGGTCAGAGGGTGAGCGTCCAGCTGTTGATGTAGCCGGTGTCCGCGGAGTAGACGTCCTGGACCCGCAGCTGCCAGGCGCCGTTCGCCGCCTCGCTGGACAGGTTCTTGGTGTAGGTGGTGGCCACGTTGTCGGCGCTGTCCGAGGTGGACGTGGCCTTCAGGGCGTAGACCGTGCCGTCCGGCGCCACCAGGTCGACCTTCAGGTCACCCCGGTAGGTGTGGACGATGTTCACCGCGACCGTCGAGGTGGCCGAGGCGGTGCGGGCGCAGTCGCTGATCGTGATGGTGCTGCTCACCGCCGAGCCGGCGTCCGGGATCGCGACGTCGGTGGCGTTGGTACCGCTGCACCCGCCCGGCGCCGGGGTGGTCGGCGTCGCGGTCGGCGAGCTGGTGCTGCCGCCGCTGCAGGTCGGGTCGGCGGTCTGGGCCGGCACGTTGACCGCGTCCCAGGCGGACTTGACCGTGTTGAACAGCGCGCAGTCGTTCGGGGTCAGGTTCTTGGCGGCGGTCAGCGTCCAGGTCCGGTACTTCAGGTACGACGAGCTGGAGGTCTTCATCAGCATCGCGTTGTACATGACCTTCATCGCGGTCTGGATGCCGACGCCGGTGATCGCGCCGGAGCCGCTGCACCGGGTGCTGGCCGGCTGCCCGTTGGTCGGGTTGGTGCCCTCGGCGAGCAGGTAGAACCAGTGGTTGCCGGGCCCGGCCGCGGCGTGCACCTCGTCGTTCGGGGTGCTGCTGGAGTAGCAGTTGTCGTCACCGGCCAGCGACGGGTTGTACATGTACCGGATCGGGCCGCTGCCGACCAGGTTGACCTCCTCGCCGACCTGGTAGTCGGGGGCGTCGTTGGGGTTGTTGGCGAACCACTCGGTGGCCGCGCCGAACGTGTCGGCGACGAACTCCTGAGTGTTGCCGTTCGAGATGCCGCCCGGGGTGTTGTCGTCGATGCCGTGGCCGAGCTCGTGGCCCACCACGTCGGCGGAGCTGATCCACTGACCGGCGGTGTTCTTGCCGATCTGGATCTGGGTGCCGTCGTAGTACGCGTTCTGCTGGTTCAGCCCGACCCGGATCGGCCAGGCGCCGCCGCTGCTGCTGAAGCCGGTCCGGCCCAGCCAGCTCGACAGCATCGCCTTCTCCTTCTGCGCGCTGTAGAAGGCGTCGACGCAGCCGGTCTCCTTGTTGGTGCCGGTCCCGTTGCCCCAGACGTTGTCGGCGCCGCTGAACGTCGTGTTGGTCGACGAGTCCTGGCACTGCAGGCTGGTCATCGACGGGTCGCGCAGGGTGTAGGTGCTGCCGGACAGCGTGGTGTCGATGCTGACCGATCCGTTGATCCAGCCGGTGCCGGTGCCGGCCACGTCGGTCACGTGCTCGTAGGTGCGCAGCACCCGGCCGGAGGCGGCGTCCACGTCGACGGTCAGCCGGCTGGGGCCCTCGGCGCCGGTGCCCCGGATGGTCGACTCCCAGGCCAGTGCCGGGGAGCCGGTGGTGGCCAGCACGACCAGCCGGGTGCCCTCGACGGCGCTGACCGTCTTCATCTCGCCCTTGGCGATCTTCAGCGAGTCGGCGGCGCTGAGCGCGGGGGTGGTGCCGATCGCGGGCAGCGGCGCGTCCTGCGCCACGGAGGTGTACTTGACCTGACCGAGCGCGTCGGTGACCACGACACCGTCACCGCCGATCACCGGCAGTCCCTTGTAGGTGCGGTCGAACGGCACGTACTGCAGGGTGTCGGTGGAGATCACCTCGTGCTGGACGAAGGCTTCGTCCGCCGCCGCGTGCAGCGCCGCCGGACGGGCGGCGATCAGCGCCGAGGCGGCCTGGGCGGCGGCCGCGGCGGGCGGCACGGGTTCGCTCGGCTGGGCGGTCGCCGGTCCGGCGAGCGCCACGGCCGCCGAGGCGGCCGCGGTTGCGGCGGCCACAGCGACGACGACAGGGGTACGGGATTTCACGCCTGGCTCCTTTCCCGCCCGGGGGGTGGCGGGCGGGTTTCGACCGTCCGTGGACGATGGGTCACACCTGGATGACTTGTGGTGAGACGTTAAGCATCGACGAACGTCACCGAATCAGGGAAAACCCTTGCGCGGTGTCGAGGGAGCGTTATCCCTGCAAATGGCGTCAGGAGCCGATCTCGTTGATCTCCGTGAACGGGGCGTTGTTCCACCAGATGGCACGGATGATGAAGCTGTGGTTGGTCTCGTTGAAGTAGACCGCCATGTCGGACGGTGAGCTCTGCGTCTTCTGCACCGCGTAACCGTCCGCGGGGGTGGCGGTGACCAGGGAGACCACGCCGTCGCTGGTCATCTTGACGACCGCCTGGCCACCCTCGACCGCGACCGAGCGTACGTACGTCCGCACCCCGTCCGCCCCGGTCGTGACGGTCCAGCCGTTCTGCGTCGTGGTGGCCGGCTTCGTCGTCGCGGCCGGGGCGGACGTCGCCGGCTCGCCGGTGGTGGGCCGGGTGGTGGGCGGTCGGCTGGTGCCCGCCGGTGAGGACGGCGCCGAGCCGCGGGTCGGCTGCGCCGAGCGGCTCGGCTCGGTGCGGGCCGCGGTCGGTGGGTCGGAGACCGGCGGGTCCGAGGCCGGCGGCATCACGTCGGCGGCCGGCACCTGATCGATGTCGGGCAGCGCCCCGACGTCCGGGCGGGCGGCGTTGAGCACCGGGAGCAGCGCGACCCAGGAGAGCACGATGCTGGTCGCGGTCGCCAGGAACCAGCCGGCCATCGGCAGCCACCGGGAAGATCGCACGGAGCTCATCCTCTCACCTGGTCCTATGGTGTACGCCATGGCGTTGATCCTGTTGGTCGAGGACGACCGCAACATCGCGGCCGCACTGACCCGTGCGCTGTCCGATGCCGGTCATGTGGTGCGCCCGGTCGGCCAGGCCGCCCAGGCGCTGAAGATCGTCACTCAGGAGCGGCCCGACCTGGTCATCCTGGACCTCGGGCTGCCCGACATCGACGGCACCGACGCGCTGCGGATGATGCGTACGGTCTCCGACGTGCCGGTGATCGTGGCGACCGCCCGGCGCTCGGAGGCGGACATCATCGCACTGCTGAGCGCCGGCGCCGACGACTACGTGACCAAGCCGTTCTCCGGCGGCCACATCCTGGCCCGGATCTCCGCGGTGCTGCGCCGCGCGCGCACCACCACCGAGCAGGCGCCGAACGCGATCACCGTCGGTGAGCTGGTGATCAAACCGAGACAGCGCCGCGCCGAGCTGCGCGGCGAACCGTTGCAGCTGACCCGCCGCGAGTTCGACGTGCTGACCTACCTGGCCGAACGCGTCGGCCAGGTGATCAGCCGGCGGGAACTGATGAACCAGGTGTGGAACCAGGCCCGCATCGGTGAGGAGCAGACCATCGACGTGCACATCTCCTGGCTGCGCCGCAAGCTCGGGGAGACCGCCGCCAAGCCGCGCTTCCTGCACACCGTGCGCGGTGTCGGCGTGATGATGGTCGACCCGCAATGAGATGGGCGCTGAACCGGCTGGCCCTGGCCATCACCTCGATGGTGGCGCTGGCGTTCCTGGTCCCGCTGGCCGTCGCGATCTGGCAGATCGCCCATGACCGGGCCGTCTCCGAGGCCCGTCAGCAGGCCACCTCGATCGTCACCGTGCTCGGGGTGAACGCCGACCCGACCGCGCTGACCAACGCGGTGGCGAGCACCTCGGCGGGCAGCGCCGGGCTGCTCGCCGTACACCTGCCCGGGCTCGACCCGATCGGGACCTCGCACCTGAGCGACGCGACCGTCGAGCGCGCCGCGCGGCAGCGCCGCTCGGCGACCGCGACCGCCCAGGGCGGCCTCGCCTACCTGCAGCCGACCGTGCTCACCGACGGGCGCACCGTGGTCGTCGAGGTGTTCGTCACCGACGACGAGATGCGCCGCGGCGTCATGTCGGCCTGGCTGGCGCTGTTCGGGCTGGCCGTGGTGCTGGTCGGCGGCTCGACGCTGCTGGCCGACCGGCTCGGCGCGCAGCTGGTCCGGTCCACCCGCCGGCTCGCCGAGTCGACCCGCCGCCTCGGCGCCGGTGAGCTCAACGAGCGGCTCGAACCCACCGGCCCGCGCGAGCTGCGCGACGCCGCGCAGGCGTTCAACACCATGGCCGGCGACCTGCGACGGTTGCTGGACCGGGAACGGGAACTGGCGGCCGATCTGTCACACCGCCTGCGTACGCCGTTGACCGCGCTGCGCCTGGACGCCGAGACCATCCCGCCCGGCCCGATCGCGGACCGGATGCGGGAGGCGTGCGACCTGCTCGACGAGGAGCTCGACGCGATCATCAACGGCGCCCGGCTCGGCGTGGAGGACCGCGGCAACCAGCGGTGCGACCTGGTCGAGGTGCTGGCCGACCGGCTGGCGTTCTGGTCGGTGCTGGCCGAGGACCAGGAGCGGCCGTGGGAGGTGGTCGGCGGGCACGAGCCGGTGCCGGTGCCGATGTCGCGCAGCGACGTGATCCTGGTGGTCGACGCGATGCTCGGCAACGTCTTCTCGCACACGCCGGAGGGGGTGGCGTTCCGGGTCAGCGTCTCCACGACCGGCCTGCTGGTGGACGACGCCGGCCCGGGCATCCCGGACCCCGCGGCCGCCGTGCAGCGCGGGTACAGCGGGGCCGGCTCCACCGGGCTGGGGCTGGACATCGTGCGCCGGGCGGCGGACACCGTACGCGGGCAGTTGGTCGTCGGGCGCAGCCCGCTGGGCGGCGCCCGGGTCGGCTTCCTGCTGACCTCCGCCGACGAGACACCGCAGGAGCCGGCGCCGCGCCGGCGCCGGCGGACGGTGCCCTGATCCGGTGGATCACCGTTTTCAGGCGGGTTTTCGGTCTCCTTAAGGCTCCGTTATGGCAGCCGCGCCTAACGTTCCGGCCGGTAAGCAGCCAGGACGAGATGTCTGGAGAAGTGACATGCGCAGGAAGATCGCCTACCCGCTGGCCACCCTGGGGATGGTCGCGTCGACTCTGGTGATCGCCTCACCGGCCCTGGCCCACGGATACGTCTCGTCGCCGCCGAGCCGGCAGGCGCTCTGCGCCGCCGGCACGGTCACCGACTGCGGCGCGATCCAGTTCGAGCCGCAGAGCGTCGAGGCGCCGAAGGGCTCCAAGCAGTGCAACGGCGGGAACGCCGCCTTCGGGGTGCTCAACGACAACTCCCGCAACTGGCCGGCCACCAGCGTCGGCACCTCGGCGAAGTTCAACTGGGTGCTGACCGCGCGGCACCGCACCGCCAGCTGGGTGTACTACGTGGACGGGGCCCAGGTCGCCACGTTCGACGACAACAACGCCATCCCGGAGGCGACCGTCAGCCACACCGTGGACCTGAGCAGGTACCCGGGCCGGCACACCGTCCTCGCCGTCTGGAACATCGCGGACACCGTGAACTCCTTCTACAGCTGCATCGACCTGAACATCGGTGGCGGCGCGGCGGCGACCCCGACGAAGGCGCCCACCGCGGCCCCGACCACCGCCCCGACCACCGCGGCGCCGGCCCCGACCGCCACCGCGACCACCACGGCTCCCACCGCGACCGCCACCGCGGCGCCGACCGCCACCGCGACCGCGACCAGCTCCGCCACCTCCGCGCCCGCGCAGAACGGCAGCGCCTGGGCGGCCGGCGTCGGCTACCGCGCCGGCGACGTGGTGACCTACAACGGGGCGTCCTACAGGTGCCGGCAGCCGCACACCTCGATCCGCAGCTGGGAGCCGTCGGTGTTCACCCTCGCCCTCTGGCTGCCGCTGTGAAGCGCCGCCTGGTAGCCGCCGCGCTCGCCCTGCCGTTCCTGCTCGGGGCGTGCGGGACCGACAAGACCTCGTCCGCGCCCGAGGGCGGCGCCGCCGCGCCGGCCGTGCAGAACGTCGCCGAGATCACCGCCGGCTCGACCTTCAACGCCAACGACGTGATGTTCCTGCAGATGCTGGTCGACCACCAGCAGCAGGGCCTGGAGATGGCGAAGATCGGCGCCGCCCGGGCACAGCGTGCCGACGTGGTCGACCTGGCCAAGGCGGTCGAGCTGACCCAGGCCGACGAGCTGACCATGATGAGGAACTGGCTGACCGAGTGGGGCAAGCCCACCACGGTCGACAAGCGGGTCAGCGTCCACGCCGACCACGGCGGCCTGCCGAGCACCACCGAGAGCGAGATCAAGGCGTTGCGGACGGTGCGCACGGCCGACTTCGAGACCGCCTTCCTCAACCTGTTCCTGGCACACCAGCACAACGCCGTCGAGATGGCCCGGATCGAACTGGACAAGGGCGCGAACGCGCAGGCCAAGCAGTTCGCCGAGCGGGTCAGGCAGTCCCGCGGCGACCAGGTCCAGCAGATGCTCAAGCTGATCAACAGCTGATCCGCCGTGGGTCACCGCGGATGGTCCGCCCCCGGTGGGCGGGCCATCCGCTTTCCCCGTCGTACGCCCGATCCGTACGCTATTTTCCGGGTGTGCAGGCTCTCCGTCGTACCGTCACCGCCCTGGTGTTCGTCGGCCTCGCCCTTCCCGGCCCGGCGCAGGCGGCCACGCCCCGCTGGGACCATCCCGGCTACGACGCCGAAGACAGCTGGTTCAACCCGCACGAGGCGGCGCTCACCCCGGCCACCGTCGGCCGGCTGACCAGGAGCTGGTCGGTCCACCTGCGCCACCTCGACGAGAGCTGCTCCGGGTTCTCGGCGCCGGTCCTCGGCGCCGGCCGGGTGTTCGCCACCGACCGCGCGGGCGTTTCCGCCTACCGCCCGTCCTCCGGCGCCCTGTCCTGGCGCTTCACCTGGGAGCACGCCGACGACAACAGCACCGCGCGGCTGGCTGTCGCCGGCGACCTGCTGATCCTCGCCAACGGCGACTGCAACTCGATGAGTGACCCGGACGGCCGCCTCACCGCGCTGGACACCGCCACCGGCCGGGTCCGCTGGCGGCTGGAACCGGACAATCCCATCGACTCGGTCGTGGTGGACAAGAACGTGGTCCTGGTCTCCGGCACGTCACCGTCCGACGAGGACCGGGTGGCCGCCTACCGGGTACGCGACGGCCGGCTGCTGTGGAGCCGGCCCCGGCACGCGTCCAGCGGCGTCTCCGCCGACGGCCTCGTCCCGCTGGCGACCACCGACGGCTCCGGTGTCCCGACCGGCACAACGGTCGCCGTCGACATCGCCACCGGCGCCCCGCGCTGGTCGCGCCGCGCGACGTGGCAGGTGCAGGCCGCGAGCCCGGCGGCGGATCGGTTCTACGTCACCGACCGCTCCGGCGTGCTGCTGTCCGTCGACGCCAGGACCGGCGCGGTCCTGCTGGCCCTCCCCGGCCGGGGCACCCCGCTGCTCGCCACCGACGGTCCCCGCCTCTACGTGGCCGACGGCGTGAGGCTCACCGCCCTGGCCGCCGGCACCGGCCGCGCCCTCTGGTCGTACACCTTCCCCGGCCCGATCACCCAGCCGGTGCTGGCCGGTGGCCTGGTCTACACCGGGAGCCGGGTCCTGAACGCCAGCACCGGAGCGCCGGCCGGCCCCACCGTGCCGGGCGGGGTGATCGTCACGGGCGGCCGGCTGTACCAGGTCAACGGCCCCCGCCTGACCACCTATCTCCCGGAGCTACGCGATCGCCGCAGCGAACTGGGCGTATAGATCACCGGAGAGCGGCGTCTTGAGTCGCCAGGTCACGGCCATCGGCCGTTCGCCCTCGTGGCTGACGTACTCGGCTGGCCCGAGGAACCAGAAGGAACGGTCGGTGACTCGTGGTCGGGCGAACAGAAGTATTGATCGACCCATCGCCACGTGATTCTGATATCGCTGCCCGGTCGGGCTGTTGGCGGCGGTCGTTGACTGGCTCTCCCAATGGATCAGTTCCCGGCTGATCGCGTAGTCCTGGTACCGCGTGGTTGGCGAAAAGTCGCCGCTGGTCTTGTCCAGGGTGAAGGCGAGCAGATCAGCGCCGATGCCTTTGGCGTCATAAACGCCTTCGCGCCACGGCGGGGTTTTCGCCCACTTGCCCTCACCGACGGCTGCCAGGATCTCAATCCGGGTGTACCGGCCGTGAATCTGCAGCGGTACGCCGGGAAGCGCCTCCTGCTGTACGTGATCCGGCGCGTTGCGGAGAGCATGCATCAGCTCACCGAGTTCGGCCATAACCTGAGGGTGGGACCAGATCAGCTGGACGGCCTCGGCCAGCGAATTGTCCTTGCCTAGCACTTGATCGCCGATGGCGGCCACCAGCATGCGGAGCAGGCGTCGACGTGTGCCGTCCCCCGACCCAACTTCCGGCCGAGTTTCACCGGCTAGTTGCCGATACGCGGTGAGGCGCTGTCGATCATCGATATGCTGCAGCCGACCCAACGCCCGGCGCAGGAGTGCTTCACTGGGACCGGGCTCGGCCACCGGCAGACCGGCAGCCTCGCGTAGATCCGACCAACTGCTGTTGTTGGCATAGATGTCGGAGAGTTCAAGTCCGGTTTCGGTGAGATAGTCAGTCAGCGTGATGCTCTTCCGGGCCTGGGCAAGGGCTTTGAGCTCCCGTAGGCGGGACTTCCAGTGCGCCGGAACTGCCTCCCGGATGCTGCGGAGTACAACCCCTTGAGCCACCCTGTCCAGTTCCATGTGACAACCTGCCGGCAGGAACGGAAAGCCGTCTTCGACAGCCTTCTCTAAATCCCGTCGACTGCCGCCGATCAGGGCGCGATACCGACGATCGAAACGGAACTCACGACGGTGCAGGCCGACGAAGTCCAGGACGGTGCAGACCGTCTTGCCCTCCATGAGGCGTAGGCCTCGACCCAACTGCTGGAGAAACAGGGTGGCGCTATCGGTCGGTCGTAGGAAGAGCAGGGTGTCCACTGCCGGCACATCGACACCCTCGTTGAAGAGGTCGACGGAGAAGACCACCTGGATCGTGCCGTCTTCCAACCCACGAAGAGCGGCACGCCGCTCCTCATCAGAGCTGGTGCCGGATACCGCCACCGCGGTGATGCCCAGCTTGTGGAACTCGGCGGCCATGTAACGGGCATGGTCGACGCTCGCGCAGAACCCGAGACACCGAATGAAGTGCACGTTGTCGACATGTTTGTGCAGCTGGTCGTATACGAAGCGGATCCAGCTTTCGTTGCCTACGTAAGCCTCAGTCAGGGCGTTCAGGTCATAACCCTGCCCACGCCGCCACGGGATATCGGTTAGGTCGATGCCGTCGTGGATCCCGTAGTAGACGAACGGCGACAGGCGATGCTGTTCGATAGCATCCCACAGCCGCAACTCGGCGGCGATCCGGTCCCCGAACCAGTGCAAGATCGGAAGGCCGTCGGCTCGTTCCGGCGTCGCGGTCAACCCGAGAAGCTCTTTCGGTCTGAGGTGCTTCAAGACCTTCTCATAGGATTCCGCGGCAGCGTGGTGAAACTCGTCGATGATGACGACATCAAAATGGTCCGCGGCCAGCCTCTCCGGGCCGTGACTAGCGAGGGTCTGTACCGAGGCGAAGAGATGATCGTATGCTTCCGGGCGGTGCCCGCCCAGCCAGAGATCGCCGAACGTGTAGTCGCGAATGGCGTGCCGGAAAGTGCTCAGGCTCTGCTGCAGGATCTCCCGGCGATGCGCAATGAAGAGCAGCCGAGCCCGGCCGAGCCGCTTGCGCAGACGCGCGTAGTCCACAGCGGCCATGACAGTCTTCCCGGTGCCGGTCGCCGAGACGAGCAAATTGTGATGCCAGCCGTTCTGCCGGGCCACCTCGATCCGTTCCAGCAGCCGTTCCTGGAACGGTTCGAGCCGGATCTCAATCGGGCTCAGCGTGGTCTGATGCCGGTCGCCACGCTGCCGTCCCAGATCGAGGGCGGCACGGAATTGCTCCTCGACGTACGGCACAAAGTCACCGCTGAGCCAGTAGTTCTGGAAGACCGCACCGATCTTGCTGACCACATCAGGATTGCGGGCCGCGGATACCCGTACGTTCCACTCCATGCCGGCTATCTGCGCGGAATGCGTCAAATTGGACGAGCCCACGTACGCCGTGCTCAACGCGGAGTGCCGGTGAAAGAGCCAGGCCTTGGCATGCAGCCGCGCGGTCGTCAGATCGTATGAAACCCGTACCTCAGCACCCAGTTCGGTCAGCAGAGCCAATGCCTCAGGCTCGGTTGAGCCGGTATATGTCGTGGTCAGTACGCGAAGTGGCTTGCCCTGGTCGCAATGCTTCTTCAGGGCCCCCAGCAGTGGTCGTAAGCCGCTGCGTCGAATGAAAGCCATGACCAGGTCGATGGCGTCGGCCGACTCGATCTCTGCCAACACCTGATTACCGACTCGTGGCTCGCCCGGTGCGTTGGTCAACAGCGTGGTGTCGACTAGCGGTATCAAGGGTCGTCTTGGGAATTGTGCGACACCGGCTAGATCAAAGGTTCCGATCGCGGTGAGGGCTTCACCCGGTGCGGTGGGTCGCTCCGTGGTCGAGTCGGCCCGGGGAAGGCGTTCGTGCAAGACCTCCAGGAGTGACCGAGCCACCTCAACACCGACCCGGACGCGATCGGCCTCCGGAACCGTGTCCAGAGCCCGTTCGACCTGTCGAGCGAGCAGCCGGGCGAACCGGTCCGAGGCCTCCGCCGAGCGCATCCCGTGCTTCTCGATCAGCCTCTCGTCGACGTCAGCAAGTCTGGCGAGGAGGGATTCTGTGACGACGTCCTCATACAGTCCCGCGGTCGGCTCATCAGGCACAGCGGTCAGTTTGCCGGATCCAGGGAAGCCTGGCGGAATTCCGGGCGCGGTCCGACGGTCACCGAACGGTTAGATAGCGTGAAACCGCACGCCAACCCGCCACACCTGAGGGGAACACGTGGAGCTGCTGCACTCCGGCAAGGTTCGGGACGTCTATGCGGACGGCAAGGATCTGATCCTGGTCGCCTCGGACCGGATCTCGATCTACGACGTCATCCTGCCGACGCCGATCCCGGACAAGGGCAAGATTCTGACCCAGCTCTCGCTCTGGTGGTTCGACCAGCTCAGCGACGTCGTGCCGAACCATGTCATCTCCTCCACGGACGTGCCGCAGGAGTGGCAGGGGCGGGCGATCCGGTGTGAGCGCCTGGAGATGGTGATGGTGGAGTGCATCGCGCGCGGTTATCTCGCCGGGTCCGGGCTCAAGGACTATCAGCGGGACGGGGCGATCTGCGGGGTGCCGCTGCCGCCCGGGCTGGTGGAGGGTTCCCGGCTGCCGGAGCCGATCTTCACGCCGAGCACCAAGGAGGCCGTCGGCGCGGGCCACGACGCGCCGATGACCTTCGACGAGGTGGTGGCGCAGCAGGGCCGGGACGAGGCCGAGGAGCTGAAGCGGATCACGCTGGAGATCTACCGGCGCGGGTCGGAGATCGCCGCGACCAAGGGCATCCTGATCGCGGACACCAAGATCGAGCTGGGTAAGGCCGGCGGTGAGCTGAAGCTCGGCGACGAGCTGCTCACCCCGGACTCGTCACGGTTCTGGGCGGCCGAGGAGTGGCGGCCCGGCGACGTGCAGCGGTACCTCGACAAGCAGGTGCTGCGGGACTGGGCGACCCGGGAGACCGACTGGGACCGGACCGAGCCCGGGCCGGAACTGCCGGAGCGCGTGGTCGAGGCCACCCGGAACCGGTACGTCGAGGTCTACGAACGTCTCACCGGTGACCGCTGGAGCTGATCGCTCAGGCTTCGGCGGTGGGACGGCGGTCGGTGGGCGACGGCCACGCGGGCTGGTCGGCCGCCCGCTTGCGCTTGTGCATCAGCCACGACGCGTAGGCGACGGCGAGAGCGGCCTCCAGGGCGCCGGTCCAGCCGCCGTAGATCAGGCAGATCAGCGCTACCGTCCACAGCAGAGCCGCCGACGCCGCCCACCGGCGGCGTTGGCGCGACCGCATCCGGTCGAGCCGGCGCGCGAAGCGTGGGTCGGTGTCCCGCAGCCGGGCCACCATGCCGTCGAATTCCCGCTCTTCCCGCGGCTCGAGCACGCCGGTCACCTCCGTCACGAGGGGTGGACGGCTCGAAACTACCCTCTCGCGGGTCCCGCCGACCGCGATTGTCGGCACCCCGCCACGCGGGCCGCCCGTGGTACCGCCGAAGGCGGCACGGTGTGCGGACGGCCCGGCGGTTCGCCGCCGGGCCGTCCGTGTCACCACCCGATTCGGGTACGTCGTGAGCTCAGGCCCACTGCACCGTGGTGGCCGGGTCGAGGCGCGGCAGCCGGTCCCGGTACGCGTTCTCGGCCGGATGACCCAGGTTGACCACCGCGAGCGACGTGAAGCGGCCGTCCGGGAAGAACTCGGCGTCCACACCGGCCTTGTCGAATCCGGTCATCGGCCCGGCGTAGAGGCCGACCGCGCGGGCCGCGATGATGAAGTAACCGGCCTGCAGCGCGGCGCTGAACGTGCCGTCCTGGATGCGCTTCTGCGGGTTGCCCTCGAAGTGGTCCTGGAGCCCCGGGTTGTGCGGGAAGACCTGCGGGACGTGCTCGTGGAAGCGGGTGTCCAGGGCGAGGACCGCGACGACCGGCGCGCTCTGCGACTTGGCCCGGTTGCCCTCGGCGAGATGCTTGATCAGGCGTTCCTTGCCCTCGGCGGTACGCACGAAGAGCACTCGCAGCGGCTGCGTGTTCGCCTGGGTCGGCGGCCACTTGGCCAGCTCCCAGATTTCGCTGAGCTCCTCGTCGGTGACCGGGGTCGGCGCGAAGAAGGACGCCGTGCGCGCCTCGGTGAAGAGAAGGCTGCGGCCGGTTTCGGAGAGGCCCGTCAGGCCGGCCTCAGAAAGAGTATCCACTTCTAAAAAGCTAGTTGCTGCCGATCAGAAAGCCACCTCCGCGACGGGTGAAGAGCGTCACGCGCCAGGCCGGTTACCGCGGGAGGTGCTCCTCGGCCCACTGGGCGATCTGCCCCAGAGCCGGCATCAACGCGCGGCCGGCGGCGGTCAACGAATACGACACCGAAACCGGCGGCCCGGCATCCACGTCGCGGGCGATCAGCCCGGCGCCGACCAGGCAGGACAGGCGGTTGGACAGCACCGAGTCGCTGATCCCGTCGATCACGCGGGACAGCTCGCGGAAGCCGCTCGGGCCC
The DNA here is from genome assembly GCF_003711105.1 of Actinoplanes teichomyceticus ATCC 31121. Lineage (NCBI taxonomy): Bacteria > Bacillati > Actinomycetota > Actinomycetes > Micromonosporales > Micromonosporaceae > Actinoplanes > Actinoplanes teichomyceticus. Next base: position 8,055,717 of record NZ_CP023865.1, on the reverse strand, counting down.
TTCTCCAACGAGCCGAGCACCGCCGCGTTCCAGCGGCGGCCGAGGAACTCGAAGGCCCGGGCGAGCGCGGCATCCTTGCGCCGGCACGAGAGGTGACGCGCGGCGGCATCCGCCGACGAGCCCTCCTCCACCACGGTCATGAATGCAAAGCTACACGTCACGGCCATGGCAACACCTGTGCCGAGGGCCACCCGCCAGGTGATCTTCGGTCTGCCGCGGGCGCCTGCTGCTGCGGTTCCGGCCGTTCCCGACACCGGCACCTCGGGCGGCTCGGCGGTCCGGCCGCCGCGCCGGGCGCCCGCCCGCCGGGATCGGTTTCGGGCACCGGTCAGGGCCCGGGGCAGAAGGCGCGTCCTCGGGTGCCGGTTCGATCACGGGCCGGGCCGGGGCGGGGCGCGGTCTCGGGCACAGGTCGGGGCCGGGGCAGAAGGCGCGTCCTCGGGTACCGGTCGGGGCCGGAGCAAGAGGCGCAGCCTCGGGTATCGGTACAGGCGCCGGTCGGGTCGGGGCGCGCGTCGCGGCCCGCGGTGGTGGCGACGTCGCGCGGGACTGCCACGGGGCGTGGCGGGAGCCTGCGGACGGGGCGGGCCGGGTCGTACCAGGGAAGGGTTTGACGTCAGTGGTGACCGGCGGCGGCCTGCTCGGGCCAGTGCACGCTCATCTTGCAGTCGCCGCAGGTGAGCTGCTCGCCGCAGGTGGGACACCAGTCGTTGGTGC